>JAAZOP010000065.1 GCA_012797735.1 Myxococcales bacterium | reverse complement strand
CTTGATCACCCGGTCCGCTCGACGTAGGGTCTGGATCGCTAGCGCGCACTTCATCTGGGGGTTTCTCCTTTCTGTTTTTCATGGTCATGAGAGGAGATACCCCCTTCCCTTGCCCTGACACAAACGTCCGTACATCACCCCCCCGCCGTGCGGGACTGACGGGCACGGCGAAATGTGGTAGACACCACAGACCGGCGGATTCCGCAATCCTTGCGGGAGGGAGGCGGCCGATGGAGTGGTTGACCAAGGTGATGGCCGCGCGTTGCGAGGCCTGCCCGCTCTGCCGGCGGGCGCGGCGCGAGCCCGAGTCGTGGTTCGGCCGGCTGATGGCGTTCCACGGCCGGTTCTGCCCGTTCTGGCGCGCCTGGGAGAAGATCTACGGCGGCTCCGGCGGACGGCCGGCACCGCCCCCGGCGCGCTGAACGTTCGTTCCCGGGACCCCGGATTCCAGGAGGAGGACACCATGCCCACCCGACCGACTGGTTTCTTCCGTCTGCTGTGGCCGCTCGCCCTGCTGGGGCTCGCGTCGTGCCCCCCCGGGGCGCAGGAACCGTCCGGTGGTGCGGCCGGACCGCCCGGACCGCCCTCGGCGGCCGCCCTCCAGGCCCTCGGCGAGTTGCAGGAGGGACGCTTCGAGGAGGCGTACGAGGCGGCCGGGCAGGCGATCGACGCGGCGCCTTCCGACGCGCTGGCCCGCGTCGTGCGCGCCGTGGCGGGCTACCGCGGCGCGCTGGGCCGGCTGCACGTCGAGGCGTTCATGCAGATCGAACGGCTCGATCGGGAAGAGCGGATCGACCACGAGGCCTGGCGCGGCATCTTCGAGCGGCTCGAACAGGCGCTCGGGAAGATCGAGGACGATCTGGCGGTCGCCGCACAGGACCCGGCGCTGGCCTTCGACCTCTGTCTGGCCTGCTGGCGCGTCGACTGGAACCGCAGCGGCGAGATCGACGAGTCGGACCGTCTGCTGTTCCAGATCGAGGTCGGTGCCGACGGCGAACCGTTGCCCCCGGGGGACCCGCGGCGCAAGCCGACGTTCCGGTTCGACACCGGCGACGTCTGGTGGGCCCGCGCGATGATCGCCTTCCAGCGCGCCGTGCTGCAGATCGGACTGGGCTACTCTTGGACCGACCTGGATCGGTTGCTCTTCGAGAACCGGGGGCCCGAGCCCACCGAGTTCCGCCTGCGGGTGCGCGACGCCGACCGGTTGCGACAGGCCCGGGATCTGCTGCTGGCCGGTCTGGACCACGCCGAGCGCGCCCGCAAGGAGTACCTGGCGGAAACCGACGACGAGCGGGAATGGGTCCCCAACCCGCGGCAGCTCGACCATCCGATGCCGCTGCCCGTCGATGCCGCGTTGTACGAGACGTGGGGACGGATCGTGGGTGCCGTGGGCCGGCTGCTGCGCAGCGAGGAGGGGCTGGACGTCGCGGAAATCGCGCAGCTCGGCGACGACCGGTGGGACGACCCGCCGCGCGGCTTCATCGATCTCGGCCGCTTCCTCTCCGATCCGTCCGACGTCGTGGTGAACGTCGAGCACGTCGATGCCTTCGACCACGAGCCGTCGCGGGAGGCGGCCGAACAGATTCTGCGGGACGCGTTCGGCGCGGCGTACGTCCCCGACATGGCGCCGTCGTCGCTCGTGCGCGAGCTGATGCGGATCAAGAACGAGATCGAGACGGGCAGCGAGTCGTTCGAGCGGAAACTGCGCTACCTGCTCTGGCTCAACTGAACCGCCGGCGGCGCACCGCGGCCAGCAGCGCCCCCCCGGCCAGCAGCGCGATCCCCGCGCCCGCCGGCCGTCCGGTCGTCCGGCACCCGCAGCCGCCGCCGCCGTCCCCGCCGCCGAGGGTGTCGGCCGGGGTGTCGGCGCCGGCATCGTCCGGGACATCCTCCGCGCCGGCGTCGGGGGTCTCTCCCGTGCAGTCGTCGGCGATGCAGAACTCGTAGGCACCGATGTCGGGGGTGCCGCCGACCGGGCGCCGCACGCCCAGGAGGTCGTGGTCCGGCGTCGAGCGGCCGGCGAAACCGGCCAGGCCCATGTTCACCGCCGGGCAGCCGGCGCGGAGCCGCAGGTCGCCGCTCGCCGTGTCGCGGAACAGCCGCGTCGGCTCGGTCAACAGCGAGCTGGCTTCGTACCCGAGGTCCTGGAATTCGGCGAGCGTGCGCGTCGCGGTCCCGACGCCGAAGCGGTCGGAGACGGCGTTGCGGGCCGAGGCGAACCCGGCGTCGCCCTCGCCCAGCGCGATGCTCCCCGCGGCATCGTCGACCGCCAGCAGCACGTTGTTGAACGCCACGTTGCCGGTCATCGCCTGTCCCGCCGGCACCGCGAAGCGCAGCGCCCACCCCGCCGTTCCCGCGCGCAGGACCGTGTTGTTGACGACCGTCACGTCGCTCGCCAGCGTCAGCTCCGGGTCGTGCGTCACGACGATCCCGTCGCCCGCGCCGCCCCACACGGCGTTGTTCTGCACCAGCGCCCCGGCGCAGCCCTCGAGCGCGATGCCGTGGCCGCCGACGTCGTGGACGACGCAGCCATCGACCGTCGCGCGGGCGGTCCGGTCCAGGTGGATCCCGTCGGCGACGCAGCCGGTGACGGTCAGACCGACCAGTCGCACCCCTTGCGCGACGCCGCCGGGGGCGGCCGGGCCGACCGTCACGCCGTGCTGCCCCGTCGAGGCGACGCGGAAGCCGTCGAACGTGATCCACGAGGCGCGGATCACGATGCCGTCGCCGTCGGGGACCGCGGGACCGATGTTCGCCGCGTCGCCGATGGCGCGGAAGATGATCGGCGCGAGCTCGGTGCCGGAGGTCTCGACGATGACGGTCTCGTAGTCGCCGTCGGCCACCCGCACCTCGTCGCCGGGCGCCACCTCGCCGGCCGCGTGCTGGAGCGTGGCCCACGGCGCCGCCTCGGTGCCGGGGTTGCCATCGTCGCCGCTCGGCGCGACGTACCAGGTCGCCGCCCGGGCGGCCGGGGCGACGGCAAGCGTCGCGGCGAGGAGCGAAGCGAGGCCGGGGAGGAAGCGATGCGATGGCATGCCACAAGGAAAGCAGAACATCGGGACGACCGCAAACGTCCCCCGCCCGCGGGCCCGGACGCCGGGGCGCGGACCGTCTCCCGCGCCGGGCGCGGCGCCCGGCGGACCGGGTCTTGGGGGCGCCGGCGGGCGGCGGGCGTCAGTGCTTGAAGCTGCGCTGGCCGGTGAAGACCATCGCCACGCCGTGCTCGTTGCAGGCATCGATCACGTCGTGGTCGTTCTGCGACCCGCCCGGCTGCACGATCGCCGTCACCCCCTCGCGGATGCCGACCATCGCGCCGTCGCGGAACGGGAAGAAGGCGTCGGAGATCATCACGCCGCCCGCGATTCCGCCGTGCTGCGCGGCCGCCGCCTCGTCGAACTCCCGCCGCTGCTTCGGGTCCGTCAGTTCGTTGTAGGGGATCCCGAGCTTCTCCCAGCACAGCCGGTCGGCCAGCTTGCGGTACGCCTTGTCGCGCGCGATCTCGGCCACGCCGACCCGGTCCTGCTCGCCGGTGCCGATCCCCACCGTGCACAGATCCTTGACGTAGAGCACGGAGTTCGAGGTCACGCCCGCTTCGACCCGCCAGCCGAACAGCAGGTCCTCGTACTCCTTGTCCGTCGGCAGGCGCTGGATCCGGTGCACCGTCCCCTTGTGCGTCGCCTCGGCGGGCTTGAGGTCCGCCTTGCCCTGCGCCTCGAGGCGGAACGAGAGCTGCGCGATGATGCCGCCGTCAATCAGGCTCTTGAAATCGATCACCCGCTCCGCGGCGAACTCGGTCAGTCGTGCCATGTTCCGGATCCGCATGATCCGCAGGTTCTTGCGCGAGGCGAGGATCGCGAACGAGCCTTCCTCGTACTCCGGCGCGACGACCACCTCGGCGTAGGCCTGCGCGATCGCCTCGGCCGTCGCCTTGTCGCACGGCTGGTTGAGCGCGATCGCGCCGCCGAAGGCCGCCACGCGGTCCGCCAGGTTCGCCTTCTCGTAGGCCTCGACCAGCGTCCGGCCGATCGCGACGCCGGAGGGGTTGTTGTGCTTCATGATCGCGCAGGCCGGGCGGTCGCCGAGGTAGCGCAAGATGTTGAGCGCGTTGTCGGCGTCGGTGATGTTGATCTTCCCCGGGTGCTTGCCCGACTGGAGCAGCTCGACGTCCGAGCAGAGCCAGCGGCCGGGGGCGATCGTGGTCACGTCCCCGAGCGTCAGGTTGCCGTTGACCAGGCGGTACTGCGCCGCCTCCTGCCCGGGGTTCTCTCCGTAGCGCAGGCCGGTACGCTGCCCGTCGAGCACCCAGGCGACCTTCTCGTAGCGCAGCGTCTTGCGCTCCGCCCCGTCCCCGAACGAGATCTCCATCGTCTCGGGGAAGTGGTCCTCCATCACCGTCCGGTACATCTTCTTCAGGTCGTCGGCCATCGGCTCACCTCTTCACGTCGTAGCAGCCCCGCACCGCCTCGGGTTCCAGTCGTCCGAGGAACCGGGCGATCGCCGTGTCGTACTCCGCGGTGTGCGCGAACGCCTTGCGGGCCAGCTCGAACCGCGTCGCCAGGTCGAGCGTCCCGCCGGTCCGCCGCAACGTCTCGACCAGGCGCGGGTAGTCCGCCGGGTCGACCACCGGCGCCACGCGCAGGTAGTTCTTCGCCGCCGCGCGGATCATGCACGGCCCGCCGATGTCGATGTTCGCGCGCGCCATCTCGACGGTCACGTCCGGCTTCGCGACCGTCTGCTGGAACGGGTAGAGGTTGACCACGACGAGATCGATCGCCACCGCCTGCGTGCGCTCGAGGTCCCGCTGGTGCGCCGGGTTGTAGGTCTCGGTCAGCAATCCGAGGTAGATCTTGAAGTCCAGCGTCTTGACCAGCCCGCCCTGCGTCTCGGGCTGCCCGGTGTAGTCCGAGACCTGGGTCAGATGCCTCGCCGACCGCTCCCCCAGGATCTTCTTCAGCGCGTCGAACGTGCCGCCCGTGGAGAAGATCCGCACGCCGGGGTTGATCTCCACCAACGCCGGAATCAACCCCTCCAGGCCGGTCTTGTCGGAGACCGAACAGAGCACGTGACGGATCCGCACGGCGTCATCGATGTCGCGGACGATGTTGCCTGCCATCGGAGCACCTCCCGCCTGTCGGATGGTTCGAACGGGGGCATCATAGCGGGAAGCGGGGAGAGGGGATAGGGGAGAACGCAAGGCCGGCGGCGTCCCGCCCTACCAGAAGTCCGGGGTCCAGACGAGACGCGCGACCAGCCCGATGCCCCCGCCATCCAGGGGCTCAACCTGCCGGCCGCCTCGGCGTCGGGCGAGGCGGCGACGTCCGCGGCAGGATCCGTCCCGGCTTCGGTGGCTTCCTCTCCTGCCTCGTCCGGGGGCGACGACTCGACGGCCGGCAGCGGCGCGGCGTCGCTCGTTGCCGCCGTCTCGTCCGACAGGGCCTCCGGGCCGCCGACCTCCGCCGGCGGGTCCGGAGCCTGCTCCGTCGCCGCGCCGCCGCCGTCGCTCGCGGGCTGTGCCGAGGCGATGAAAGGGAAGACGGCCGCCAGCGCTCCCGCGGTCGCCCAGCG
>JAAZOP010000064.1 GCA_012797735.1 Myxococcales bacterium | reverse complement strand
GGCGGCGGCGGCGGCCGAGGCGGCGGCGGCGGCGCAGGCCGGCCAGCAGGGCGGTGCGGAAACGCCGGCTCCGGAGGGGGGCACGCCGTAGTGCGGCCGAGGGCCAAGGCTTGGCCGATTGCCTTGGTCCGGAGTTTTGTGGGAACATTCGGTGCGGGTGGGTGTCCGAACGACGCCGCCCGGAGGAGGTCCGAGATGCGGATGGTGATGATGGCGACGGTGATGGCCATCGGGTTCCTGGGGATGACGGAGGGTCGGGCCGTCGCCCAGGACATGCCGTCTACGGAGTACACCTTCACCGACGACCTGGTCGAGGGCGACCTGATGCGTCCGGACGGGGACATGGCGCTGGTGCGCGGGCGCCGGCAGACGATCTCCCTGATCCGGATCCGGGAAACCTTCGTGCCGGAGATGTTGAAGTCGGTGGAGAACCTGTAGCGCGGCACACCGCCGGCGGACCCGGCGGACCGCGGCGGCGAGGAGGAGACCCATGAGTACGCAGGGACAGGCGCGCGTCCCCGTGACGTTCCAGGTGCTGAAGGGGAACGACGTCCTCAAGACCGAGACGCTCGTGCAGCGGGTGATCAAGATCGGTCGTTCCCCGTCCTGCAACCTGCAGATCGAGGACGACAGCGTGGCGCGGACGCACGCGGTCGTGGAGATCTCGGGGCCCGAGGACGTGGTGCTGATCGCGACCGACGAGAACACGTTCATCAACGGGAAGCAGGTGAACAAGGGGCGGCTCAACACGGGCGACACGGTCCGGCTCGGCAACGTCGACCTGACGGTGGAGATCGGCCAGGCCGAGGCGGCGGAGCCGGTACCCGCGCCGGTCGCGGAGCCGACGCCTCCGCCGATGCCGGCCGCGCGGCCGGCGGCACGGCCGGCTCCGGCGCCGGTGATGGTGGCCGGCGTCCCGATCGTGGCGGCGCCCGCCGCGCCGGTGGTCCCCGGGATGGGCTTCGTCCCCGGCCTGGAGGCCGAGCCCCAGCAGGCCGCGCAGCCGCAGCTCTATGTCGACCTGACCAAGTACGAGGACGCCCGCTTCCAGATCGGCGAGCTGATCTCGGTGTGGAACGGCGCCGTCTTCAACGCCAAGCACTTCCACCTCTCCAAGGACCAGACCGCCCAGACCTTCCATCTCGGCGAGAACCCGGTCTGCGACCTCTGGATCCCGCTCGAGCAGCTCGACGGCAAGGACCGCGTCAAGATCGCGCAGGCGGTGGGCGACAAGCTGGTCGTGACGGTCCTGCCGGGGGCCACCAGCACCGTGACGACCCAGAGCGGCCAGACCCTCGACCTGCAGGCGCTCCAGCAGGCGGGTCGCGCCCAGCCCAGCCCCAACATCAACGGCGGCGTCGATGTCACGCTCGAGGCCGGCGACCGGATGAAGCAGGACTGGGGCGAGTTCACCTTCCTGGCGAACATGGTGGCCAAGCCCAAGCTGGTCCTGCCGATGAAGTTCGAGTGGACGACGCCGCTGTTCGTGGCGGCGAGCTTCCTCCTGCACGTCACCTTCATGGCGATCGCCTGGCAGTACCAGGCCTCCCAGAGCGGTCTGGCGGTCGATATCCTCTCGTCCGACAACCCCTATCTCCAGATGATGGTCATCGCCCCGCCGGAGATGAAGGAGGACGAGGAGATCACGATCGAGGAGAAGGAGGAGGAGGAGGAGAAGGACAACGAGGAGGAGGACCTCGAGTCCGAGATGCAGGACGAGGAGGAGGGCGGCACGGGGGCGCGCGCGGCCGGCGACGAGGGGAAGATGGGCCGGCGCGACGCGGAGGATGTGGACCGCATGGCCGGCGTGCAGGGGCCGAAGGACAATCCGAACCCGCACATGGCCAAGACCGCGATGCTCGAGCAGGTCGCCCAGTTCGGCGCCGTCTCGGCCCTCCAGGCCCTGCAGAGCAACGCACCGACGTCGCCGTTCTCCCCCTATTCCACGGCGCTTGGCAACGACCCGGTCAACGCCCGCGGTCACCTGATGGGTTCCGAGTACGGCGACGCCTACGGCGTCGGCGGTCTCGGCATGTTCGGCACCGGCGCCGGCGGCGGCGGCTCCAACATCTACGGCTTCGGCCTCGGCGACGTCGGACAGATGGGCCACGGCTATGGCACCGGCGACGGCGTCGGCTTCGGCCGCGGCGGCGGACGCATGGGGCGCGGGCGCGACGGCAACCGCTTCGGCCCGGACCTCTCCGGCCGTACCGGCCGCGCCCCCGACCTGCGGCTCGGCGATGCCACCACCTTCGGCGGCCTCTCCAAGGAGGTCATCCGCCGCATCGTCGCCCAGCACCGCGGCCGCATCCGTCACTGCTACGAGGCGGCGTTGCGGGCGGCGCCCGAGTTGCAGGGTCGTGTCACGGTCAAGTTCGTCATCGCCCCCCAGGGCAACGTGCAGAGCGCCGAGCCGGTCGGCAACACGACGGGGGACGACACGTTGGCCCAGTGCATCACGGCGGTGGTCAAGCGCATGAGCTTCCCGCAGGCCGACGGCGTCACCGCCTGCACCTATCCGTTCATGCTCCAGATGGTCGGCGACGAGGGTGGCGGCGAGGGCGGCTAGGCCGGCCCCCGGCGGGCGCTGCCCGCCGCATCCTGTCTTTCGTTCCCGGTCCGTCCATCTCCCCCCGATTCCGAACCAGCCCTCGACCCCCGGGCTTCCTCCAGCGGCGGAAAGGCCTGGAATTCACGACCGGTGCAGGCGCCGGGACGACGGGGTCTTCCGACGGAATTCGTTTACACCGGGCCTGGTTGTCCGGTATCATCGGCACCCGCCGTTGGTGGCGGCTCCGGGGGTCGCGCCCGGCGGGAAACAGGAGGTTCTGGACCATGGGACGCTTGCGTGGATTCGGGGTCGTGTGCCTTTGCGTCGTGGTGCTGGGAGCGTGCGGCGGGAAGCGGGACGACTCCAACCGCCTCGTCAATCAGGCGCTCGAGAAGGCGAGCCTCAACGACCTCGCCGCGGCGAAGTCGAAGCTGCAGTTGGCCATCGCGGCCGACCCGGAGAACGCGGCTGCGTACCACACCCGTGCGGCCATCCTCTGCAAGGAAGGACTCGTGCAGGATGCGATCCCCGATTTCGAGCGGGCGGTCGAGCTGGACAAGAACAACGCGAGCTGGCGGTACGAGCTGGCGGGCAAGTACTGGGAGATCTACCAGGCGTCGGCGGGCACGCCCGACCGCGACCAGTACCTGCCCAAGATCGAGGAGCAGGTGTCGCGGG
Organism: Myxococcales bacterium; assembly: GCA_012797735.1. Taxonomy (GTDB): domain Bacteria; phylum Myxococcota_A; class Polyangia; order DRWM01; family JAAZOP01; genus JAAZOP01. The sequence continues at coordinate 1,915 of JAAZOP010000064.1, read as the reverse complement.
CGATCGAGCTCAACAACACGCTCTCCGACTATTACCTGCTGCGCGCGCGTTGCCGCAAGGCGATGATGTCGTTCAAGGGGGCGGCCGAGGACTATCGCAAGGCGATCGAGCTCGACCCGCTCACCGTCGGCTCCTATCTCGAGCTCGGGCGGTTGTACGGCCTGATGTGGAAGATCTTCTACCGCGACGACCTGTTCGCGCTGGCCGAGCAGGTGTTGAGCACCGGCGACAAGCTGGCCGAGCTTTCCGACCTGTCGATCGAGGCGCAGAATCTCCTCCCGGACCTCGCGTTCGAGCTGGGCCAGCTATACGTCTGGCGCGCGACGGTCGAAACCGACGAGGCGGCGCAGAAGGGGTTCCGGGAGAAGGCGATCGCCAAGTTCACCGCGATCGATGAGGATTACCGCGATCGGCCGATGTTGCGCCTGCAGCTGGCGCAGGTGTTCCAGATGAACGGGGACATCCCCAAGGCCTGCACGGCGGCGCGCGAGGCGATGGCCGGCATCTCGGGCTCGGATCCCGAACGGGCCACTCTGCACAACTACGTGGTACAGCTGGAACAGGAAGTCTGCGTGACATCGACGGGATACGATCCCAACCGCTAGCGCCGCGCGGCGCGGGGCGGGGCATCGCTCCGCCTGGTTCCTGGGCATGTTCAGCGAAGAGGGCGAGTGGACATGGCGCAGAATCTTCGGTACGAGGGGTTTCGCAGCTGGCGGGAGTTGGTCGAGCGGCTTGAGGCGCAGGCCGAGCAGGCGGAGGGGGCCGAACGGGCCCGACTCCTGCTGCGCGCCGGAATGCTGCGCGAGACGCGCCTGGGCGAGCAGTCCGAGGCGAACAAGGCCTACAAGGAGGCCTACCGCAACGACAAGCAGTGCTACGCGGCCCTCCGCGGGGCTCGGCGCCTGCTCCGGTTGCGTGGTCGGGTCGATGAGAAGCTGCTCCAACTGTTCGAAATCGAGTTCAAGGCGCTGAAGAAGGCCCAGCGAACCGCCGAGGGGCCCGTGGTGCAGGCCGCGGCGGCGCACCTCGATTACGGCTGGGCGCTGCTCATCCAGGGAAGTCCGGCCAAGGCCGTCGCCGAGTTCAAGCAGGCGTTGTACCACGACCCGGAGGACCCCGAGATCCAGGGGCTGGTGAAGGATTTCGCCGAGGAAACCGACCCGGGCTCCCGCGTCGCCGAGCTTCGCGCGGCCGCGGCGACGGCCCTCGCCGCCGGCCAGCGGACGAAGGCCGCCCGGCTGCTGCTCCGCGCCGCCGCCGTGGCGGTGGTCGCCGGCGCCGACGACTCCGCGCGCGGGGACCTCCTCCACGCCGCAGCCCTCGACCCCGACGACGACACCGCCCTGCTCTACCTCGAGACGCGGACCTTCCGGGAACCCCCCTCGCCGGCGCAGATCGAGAAGCTGGCCCGGGAGGTGATCGACCGCGCCGACGACGAACGAACGCGCGGGCGTCTGGCCCACGCGCTGGCCTGCCGCCTGTTGGCGCAGGTCGAGGACCCCGGCGCCGCCGTCCCGCTGCACGAGGTGGCGTTCGAACTGCAGCCGGACGACGAGCGGACGTTCGAGTTCCTGCTGCTGCTGTACAAAGTGCGCGGCGAGAAACAGCGCGTCCGCGACCTGGCCGCTCGTGCCGGTGCGGCCGCCGATGCCGTCGACGCCCGGGCGTACTACCTGTCCAGCGGCGCGCTGGTGTTGGCGCGGGAGATGGGCGCGCCCGAGTTGGCCGGTCCGTTGGCGGCGCTGCTGGCCGAGACGGCGCCCGACCATCCGGCGCTCGCCGAACTGGCCGCGGCGGGCGTGGTCGCCGAGAAGCGGGCGCTGCCCGAGCCCGAGCCCGAACCCGCACCGCCACCCGAGGCCGTGCCGGCGGCGGCGCCCGAAGCGGCGCCGACGCCCGCCGAACCGGAGGT
>JAAZOP010000063.1 GCA_012797735.1 Myxococcales bacterium | reverse complement strand
GGATCTGGACGAGACGCAGCGCGTCGCGCGGGTCGATCGCGACGACGATCTCCAGCGGCTCGCCCACGAAACCCTGGCTGGGCGGCTCGTGCCCCTTCCTCGCCGAGGAACCGGCGGCGCGCGCCGGCGCGGCCGCGTGCATCGTCCCCAGCGCACTGCGCAGGGAATGCACGTCGGCCGCGACCGAACCGGCCCACGCCACGTCGGGGTGCTCCGCCAGATAGTCCTCCCAGATCTCGATCCGTCGTTCGAGGGTCTGTCCGAGCGTCCGGCCGAACGTCTCGAGCAACGTCCGGACCGCCGGGTCGAGTTCGCACGCCGCCGCGGCCGGGCACGAGGTCGCCGGACACGCCGGGCAGGCCGCCGCCTCCGGCGGCGGTTCCGGCCCGGCCGCGCCGGTGCCCGTCACCACGACCGTGTCGCCCACTCGGGGCGGATGCGCCAGCGGCGCGTCCAGCACGATGATCGACATCCGCTCCGCGACCTGGTCGAGCGACTCGTCGCCGAGCGGGAAGCGGTCCTCGAGTCGCCGGTGCGTCAGCGGATGCTCGACCACGACCCGGCGATACAGCCGCACGGCGTTGCCGGGCTCGACCCCGTCCGCGCGCCCCAGATCGACCAGCAGCTCGTTCTCCTCGATCTGCAGGATCGTGCCCTCGACGCGCTGGGCCTGCGCCGGAGCCGCCCAGGCGGAAACCGCCAGCGCGGCCGCCGCCGGCCACGCCGGCCGGCGTCGTCCCCGTCTCCGCCGTTCCGCTCGCCGACTCATCGCCGTCTCCTCTCCCGCGGTTCCGTCGCCGCCGCCCCGGCCCCAGGCGCCGCCCCGCCGGAGGGTCTCGAGCCCCTCGCCGGCGTCGCGGCCTCCCGGACGATCCGTGCGGACCGGGACGAATGCACGCCGCATGCCACCGCTGCGGCTCCGAGACGCTCGCATTTCTCGGATGGTTCCCCCCGGAGGCCCGGAGGAAACCGCGGCAAGGCCGCGACACTGTGGTGCGCAGGCCACCCCTCATCCGCTTTCCCGCGGTGCTGGGGGGGGCGGCCTACGACACCACGGTCCGCCCGGCGGCGAAGGCGGCGAGCACGGGATCGGCGGTCGAAGGGAGGGAGGCGCGGATCGCCTCCTCGAGGCGCGCGACCGGGAACGGCAGGATCCCGGTCGCGGCCAGCATCCCGAGCACGACGGCGTTGGCGGCCCGGGGCGCGCCGGAACGTTCAGCGATCTCGGCGGCGTCGGTCGCGACGACGCGGCCGCACGCGGTTTCCAGCGCCTGCCGCACCGCCTCGGCGGTGGGGTAGGGGGGGCCGCCCAGCGCCACGGACGGCGGCGGCACTCCGCGCAGGTTGACGACGGCCAGGGTGCGCTCCGAGCAGAACCGCAGGGCGCGCACCGCCTCGAGCGGTTCGAAGGCGACCAGGACGTCGGCGTCGCCGTCGGCGACGATCGGTCCGTGCGCTCCGCCGAGGATCACGGTCGAGACCACGACGCCGCCGCGCTGGCTCATGCCGTGCAGCTCGCTCATCACCACCTCGAGGCCCGCGTCGAGAGCGGCCTGGCCGAGGGTGCGCGAGGCCCTGAGCGAGCCCTGGCCGCCGACGCCGGCCAGCACGATCCGCAAGGGGGGGCCGGG
>JAAZOP010000062.1 GCA_012797735.1 Myxococcales bacterium | reverse complement strand
GGCGCCGGCGTCCGCTCCGCCGGCGGCGGAAGAGGCGGCGGACCTCGAGCGGTACGTCGCGGCCGCGGTGGCCCTCGGCTGCCGGAGCGTGTCGGGCTCCGCGGCTCCGGGCGCGGGCCCCGGATTGCCTCCGCAGGACGTGTTGGAGACGTTCGGTCTGACGCGCGCCGCGTGGATCGAACTGTCCAACCGCTTCGCCGGCGATCCCGCGGTCCAGGAGCGCATCTCCGAGGAGGTGCGTCGCTGCGTCCCGCGCCCGCCCTGATCGCGTCGTTCCTCCCTCTTCCCGGCCGGTGCAGCGGTGCGGCGGGCGGGCGGCGACGCCTGTTCCCGTCGACACCGCGGCCCCGTGGATTGACAGGCCGTCGACCGCGGCTAGGATGGCGCCCGTGACGAATGCCGGTCTGGCCGAAGCCGCGGACGGGCGATCCGTCCTGCGGTTCGAGGAGTACGAGCTGCCGCCGGGGCAGATCGACCTCCGTGCGACGCTCGGGTGCACGGCGCCGATCGACCTGGACGTCGGGTTCGGCAAGGGGCGGTCCCTGCTGGAGTGGGCGGCGCTGGGACGCGACGGCACGCTGCTCGGGGTGGAGATCCGGCGGGGGCTGGTCGAGCGTGCCTTCGAGCGGCTGGGGCGGGCGGGGGCCGGCGGGGTGCGGCTGCTGCGCGGCGACTTCCGGGCGGTCGTTCCGCGCCTGGTGCCCGGCGGGCTGGTCCGGCGGTGCTACCTGCATTTCCCGGACCCGTGGTGGAAGAAGCGGCACCGCAAACGCCAGGTGGTGTCGGCGCCGGTGGTGGCGGAGCTGGTCCGGCTGCTGGCGCCGGGCGGCGAGGTGTGCGTGCAGACCGACGTTCCGGAGCGGGCCGAGGAGTTCCGCGCAGCGCTGGCCGGCGCCGGTCTGCAGGAGCGCTGGTGGAGCGACGGAGGGCCGGGCGCGCGTCCGTTCGACGTGCGTTCGAACCGCGAGGTGCGCTGCGAGGCGGCGGGCGTGCCGGTGTATCGAATGACGTTCGGCAAGCCGCCGCCGGAGGCCGGCGGGCCGCAGGCCCGCGAAGAGGGGAGAGGGTGATGACGAGACTGCACGTGAACATCGACCACGTGGCGACGCTGCGGCAGGCGCGCGGCACGAAGTACCCCGACCCGGTGATGGCGGCCGGGCTGGTCGAGCTGGCCGGGGCGGACGGCGTGACGGTCCACCTGCGGGAGGACCGCCGGCACATCTGCGACCGGGACGTCAAGCTGCTGCGCTCCGTCCTGCAGACCGCGTTGAACCTCGAGATGGCGGCGACCGAGGAGATGACGGAGATCGCGGTCGACATGCGGCCCGACATCGTCACGCTCGTGCCCGAGCGACGGGAGGAGCTGACGACGGAGGGAGGACTGGACGTGGTCAAGGCGGCGGACGCGATCCAGCGGACGGCCGACGCGGTCCGATCGCACGGCATCCGGCTGAGCCTGTTCATCAACCCCGACGTGGAGGCGATCGAAGCGGCGGCGAAGCTGGGGGTGGCGGACACGGTGGAGCTGCACACCGGGGCGTACTGCGACGCGGACGACGAGGATCTCCGCCGCAGCCAGCTCCTGACACTGAAGCAGGCGGCGAAGAAGGCCGAGGAGGTCGGGTTCCGGGTCGCCGCCGGCCATGGCCTGCACTACGGCAACGTCGGTCCGGTGGCGGCGATTCCGGCGGTGGAGGAGCTCAACATCGGGCACGCGATCGTGGCCCGCGCGGTGCTGGTGGGGCTCGAGGCCGCGGTCCGGGACATGATCGAACGGATCCGCGGGGCGCGGGCGTGATCGTCGGGATCGGGATCGACCTCTGCGACGTCGGGCGGCTGGAGCGCGCGCTGGCGCGCCACGGGCGCCGGTTCCTCGAGCGGGTGTTCGCGCCGTTCGAGCGGCGGGCGTGCCGGGGCCGGCCGGTGGAGCATCTGGCGGCGCGGTTCGCCGCCAAGGAGGCGTTCGCCAAGGCGGCGCGGGCGGCGAGCGTTCCGTGGCGGGACGTGTGGATCGCGACGCCGCCCGGAAGACCCCCGCGGCTGGCGCTGCGCGGCGAGGCGCGGCGGATGGTCGAGCGGCGCGGGGGGCGGCGCTGCCTGGTGAGCCTGGCCCACGACGCCCGTCTGGCGGCGGCCGTGGTGCTGCTGGAAGGGGAGAGGAACGACGACGATGACGCCCTTGATGACGCGCGCGCAGATGCGGCGCTACGACGCCGCGGCGACGGAACGGTACGGGATCGAAGGGCTGGTGCTGATGGAGAACGCGGGACGGGGCGCCGCCGAGGTGATCCGGCGACTGGTCGCGGGTCTGCCGCGCGGACCGCGCGCCGCCCCGCACCGCGTGGGGCTGGTGTGCGGGCCGGGCAACAACGGCGGTGACGGCTTCGTCGTCGCCCGCCACCTGGCCAACGCCGGCATCCCCGTGCGCGTCCATCTGGCCTTCCCCGCCGACCGGGCGCGCGGCGACGCCGCCCGCAATCTCGCCGTCGCCCGCGCCATGAACCTCGAACTGCTCGACGCCTCCCGCCCCGCCGCCCTCCCCCGCCTGCGCCGCGCTCTCGCGGCCGACGCCGTGGTCGTCGATGCCCTGTTCGGCACCGGGCTGGACCGCGAGGTCGAGGGGCACCCGCGGCGGCTGATCGAGGCGATGAACGCCGCCCCGGGCCTCAAGGTCGCGCTCGACATCCCCTCCGGCCTCGACGCCGATACCGGCCGGCCGCTCGGCGTCTGCTTCCGCGCCGACCACACCGTCACCTTCGGCGCGCTGAAGATCGGCCTGGCCCTCCATCCCGGCGTGGAGTTGGCGGGCGAGGTGGACCTGGTCGACCTCGGCGCCCCGGCGCGCCTGGCCGAAGAGATCGGCTGGGCCGCCGCGCTGCTCGACGAGGCCGGGGTGGCGGCCCGGCTGCCGGCGCGCCCGCCGGCCGGCCACAAGGGCACCTTCGGCCACCTGCTCGTCGTCGCCGGCTCCCGCGGGAAGAGCGGCGCCGCCGTGCTGGCCGCCCAGGCCGGTGTGCGGAGCGGCGCCGGCCTCGTGACGCTGGCCACCCGCGGCGACGCGCGCGACGTCGTCGAGGCGCGGGTGCGCGAGGTGATGGTGGAGGAGCTGCTGCCGCCGCCGGGAACGGTCCGGACCGGCGCGGAACTGGACCGCCGCTGGGAAGCGCTGGCGCGCGGCAAGACCGCCGCCGCCGTCGGCCCGGGGTGCGGCACCGACGGGCCGGCGGCCG
>JAAZOP010000061.1 GCA_012797735.1 Myxococcales bacterium | reverse complement strand
CGGCGGAGGACGGCGCCGCTCCGGCTGCTGGCCGTGGCGGCGCTGGCGTGCGGCTGCCCGGCGTTCCACGCGGCGGCGTTCCCCGACGACCGGCCGGGCCGCCTGTTCGCGACGGTCGATGGCGTCGCGCTCCGCTACACCGACCGCGGGCAGGGCCCCGCCGTCGTCCTGCTCCACGGCTACGGCTCGTCGCTCGACGTGTGGGACCCCGTCGTCCCCGCCCTCGAGACCCGCCATCGCGTCGTGGCGCTCGACCTCAAGGGCTTCGGCCGCTCCGCCCGCCCCGAGGGCGACTACTCGCCCGCGGCGCAGGCGGCGCTCGTCCTCGGCCTGCTCGACCGCCTCGGCATCGATCGGACCGCCGTCGTCGCCCATTCCTGGGGCTCGTCCGTCGCCCTGGCGCTGGCGCTCGCGGCGCCGGAACGGGTGACGCGGCTGGCGTTGTACGACGCGTGGGTCTACGAGGAGCAACTCCCGCCGTTTCTCCTCTGGTCGCGCGCCCCGGGCCTCGGCGAGTTCCTGTTCGCCGGGTGGTACGCCGAACGCGTGGCGGACAAGATGGCGCTCGCGTTCTACGACCCGACGCGACTCACCCAGGAACTGGTCGATGCGCTCGAAGAGGCGCTCGAACGGCCCGGGACCGTCGCGGCGGCGCTCGCCGCGGCCCGCGGGCAGCGGTTCGAGGCGATCGAGGGGCGGTACGGGACGATCGACCGGCCCGTGCTGCTCTTGTGGGGCCGGGAGGACGCGGTGTCGCCGCCGGCGATCGGCGAGCGGCTCGCCGCCGAGCTGCCGGACGCGCGGCTGGTGGTCTACCCGCGTTGCGGGCACTTCCCGATGGTCGAGGCGCTCGCGGCGTCGACACGCGACCTGGTCGAGTTCCTGGCGGCGGACCTCGCCGGATCGGGGACCGGCGTCGCGCCGGACGGTTCCGCGCCCGCGCCCCCGCCGGACGCGTCGGTCCCGGACGGCGCGGCGGCCGCGCGGCCTGCCGCGGATCTCTCCGCGACGGGAGGCGCCCCGTGAGGCCGGCCGCCCTCCCGCTCCTGGCGGCCCTCGCCGGCCTCGCGGCCCCCGCCGCCCGCGCCACGGGGTTCACCGACCTGGGGGACGACATCGAGGCGGCGCCCGAGGCGGGGTTCGAGCTGGACGGCTACGTGCGCGCGCGCGGCGACCTGCTGTGGAACCTGGATCTCGACCGCGGTCCGACCCCCTCCGGCGCCCTCTTCTTCCCCGTGCCGCTCGACGACCCCACCGGGCAGCTCCTCACGCACGCCGACCTGCGGTTGCGGGCCGACGTGGCGGGGGTGGTGCCCGAGTGGGGGGTTGCGGCGAAGCTGCGGGTCGACGTGCTGGACAACCTGGCGCTGGGGAGCGTCCCGGTCGGTCCGCCGGCGGCGACGTCCGCGCAGGGCTCGCCTGCGGCCGCGGTGGTGGTGCGGCGGGCGTACGGCGAGGTGCTGTTGCCGTTCGGCCTGCTGGCCGCGGGGCGGATGGGAGCCCACTGGGGTCTCGGGATGCTGACCCACGGCGGCGACTGCGCCGACTGCGACAGCGGCGATTCGTCGGACCGGATCGCGTTCCTGACGCCGCTGGCGGGCCACATCTGGGCGCTGGCGTACGACTTCTCGGCCTCCGGTCCGCAGACGCCGCGGCGCGACGGCCGGCGCGCCGTGGACCTCGACCCGACCGACGACGTCCGGACCGTGACGTTCGCCGTGCTGCGCTGGGAGACCGATCTGGCGCGGGAGCGGCGGCGGCGCGCCGACCGCGCGACGGTCGAGTACGGCCTGCTGGCCTCGTACCGCTGGCAGGAGAACGACGTGCCGGCGAGCTACCTGCCGCTGGCGACCGACGTCGCGCTCGACGGGGCGCAGGTGATGCACCGCGGCCTGTCGGCCGTCGCGGGCGACCTGTGGTTCCGGCTGACGCTGCCGTCGTTCCGGGTCGAACTGGAAGCGGCGGTGCTCTGGTCGCGGATCGAACAGCCGTCGCTCGTGCCGGGCGTGTTCCTGCGCGAGCCGGTCGAGTCGCTCCAGTTCGGCGCGGCGCTGGAAAGCGAGTACGGCGCGCTCGGCGGCGACTTCGGCGTCGGCCTCGACGCGGGTTTCGCCTCGGGCGACGCCACGCCCGGCTTCGGCGCCTTCCCGACCCTCGACGACGACGAGCCGCGGCCCGGCGACCTGGACGGACCGCAGGCGGTTCCGCCGTGGGACAACCGCGCCGACAACTTCCGCTTCCATCCGGACTACCGGGTCGATCGGATCCTGTTCCGCGAGATCGTCGGCACGGTCACCGACGCCTTCTATTTCCGGCCGCACGTGCGCTGGCGCGCCGTGCGGCTCGGCGCCGGGGGTCTCGACTTGGGCCTGGCGGCGCTGGCCGCCTTCGCCGTCCAGACCGCCTCGACCCCGGGCCGCGACCGGCCGCTCGGCGTCGAAATCGACCCGACGGTCGCCTACGTCCACGAAGGCGGCTTCACCGCGGCGCTCGAGTACGCCCTGCTCGTGCCGCTGGGCGGCCTCGACAACCCGGACCTCGGCCTCGAGGCCCGGCCGGCGCAGTCGCTGCGGCTGCGCCTCGTCTACCGGTTCTGAGATGCGGGGGAGACTTCGCAGGAGCGCGGGAGTGGGGACGATGCGGCGACGTGCCATCATGCGATGCCTGTGGCTCTGCGGCAGCCTCGCCGCCGGGTGCGACGACAACCTGACGCACCCGCCCGACCGCGACGCCTGGGAAGGCGACGGCCTGACCCCGCTGCTGTGCGTCCCGAATCTCGACGGACGGATCGATGCCGACGAGCTCCGCGCCGCGATCGGCGTGCCGGTGTCGTACCTGGTCTCGCCGGCGGGCGAGACCCGCACGATCGACCAGGTCGGCGGCATCGGCCCCGACGGCCGGACGTTCTGGGACTGGGGCGCCGACTACGCCAGCGACCGCGTGCTGCGGGTCGAGGCGACCAACCTGGCCGGGAAATGGTACGCCTCGTCGTTCCCCACCGGCGAGTTCGTCACGCCGCTCGACGCCGCCGGCACCACCGAGGCGGTCTACCGGCACGACGACACCGGCCTGTACCTGCTCGGCGTCGCCTCGACGGAGGAATCGCCCGCCGCCGGCCGCACGCTGCTCGCCTATGCCTCCCCGGTCCTCGTCTACCGTTTCCCGCTCCTGCCCGGCGACCGTTGGGTCTCCGTCGGGGAAGTGGCCGGCGGCACGCTGCGCGGGCTGCCGTACGCGGGTCGCGATACGTACGAGGTCGAGGTCGTCGGGGCGGGGCGGCTGATCCTGCCGGACCTGGAGTTCTCGCAGGCGATGCTGGTCCGCGTGCGGACGGTGATCGAGCCGGCGGCGGGGGCGAGCGTTTCGCAGCGGCAGTCGTCGTTCGTCTTCGAGTGCTTCGGCGAGGTGGCGCGGGCGGTGAGCCGGCCGGACGAGCCGGACCCGAGCTTCTCGATCGCCCAGGAGCTTCGTCGCTTCGGCCTCGGACTGGACTGACCGGCCGCCCGGCCGTGACGGGCCGGCGACCCGGGAGTTGGGATCGGCTCCCGGCCGGCAGGGCGCCCCTATTCGACCGCGGGTTCGAAGGTCGGGACGAGCTGGCCGTTCGCACGGGTGAAGTAGCGCGCCCAGTCGGTCTGGGGATCGAAGCTCGGCGGCAACGCCACGTCGAGCCACTCGGGCTCGGCGTCGGGCGCGGCGTAGAACACCGCCTGCGGGACGTTCGGGTCCCACTGCGCCAGGCCGACCGTCTCGCCGCCGAGCACCGGGAAGACGCCGACGCCGTCGATTCCGTTCGTACCCATGTCGTAGTACGGCACGAGCGACACGACCAGCGGCTCCCCCAGCCGCTCGCCCCGCCGCTTGTCGTGGACCGACAGCGTCATTCCGGGTTGCGGCCACGCGACCCACAGGTACAGCCGGCCGCCGTCCCCGTGGAGGTGCGCCGTCAGATACGCGCTCGCGTCGCGCAGATCGATGTCGAAGGCGTGCACGCGCTGGCGCCCCTTCTTGAGGTACAGACGGGCCCAGTTATGCCGCTCCGGCCCGTCCTCCGCCGCCGCCCGCTCGACCTCCACCGCGAAACCGCGGGTGTTGCCGCTCTGGATGAGCCGGTACACCGTCGGCGTCGCCCCCGGCTCGGCGCGCGAGGCCAGCGTCGCCCGCTCGTACTCCAGGTCGTCCGGCGCCGCGGCGGCCGCCGGAGCCCGGAGGAAGAAACCTCCGGGCGGTTCGGCGGGATCGCGAGCCGCGGCGATCGCGTCCGGCGCGCCGTACACGACGCACTCGTCCGGGGACGCCGGGCAGGTCTTGAGGTAGCGCAGGGCCAGGGTGGCGGCGAGCGCGGCGGCGTCGGGCGGTGCGTCGAGCCCCGCGGCGTCCTGCAACGCGATCGGCTCGCGCCCCTCGAACAGGCACGCGCTGCCGTGGCCCTCCAGCAGCAGCGCCGGGATCACCGGCGGCTCGTCCATCGCCGAGAGGTTCCAGTCGACGATCGGAACGAAGTGCGCGCCGGCCGGCAGGTCCGGGCCGTCGAGCGCCGCGTGGAACGTCCCATCCGCCGTCTCGTACCAGAACTCCCGGCCGCTCGCGCCGAGCGCGACGCGTCGTCCCTGCACGGATCCGATCGTCGCTACCGCGGTCTGCGGAATCCCGGCCGGGGCCGGCTCGACCCGCGCGGCGCGGCCCTGGAGCAGCGCCTCGCACGGTGGCAACGGCGG
>JAAZOP010000060.1 GCA_012797735.1 Myxococcales bacterium | reverse complement strand
CGACGCGCCGGAACGGCACGCGGCCGAGGTCGAGCGACGCCGCCGGCGCCGCCGCCGCCTCGACCAGCCCCCCGGCCATCGTCGCCAGTCGCCACCGCCCCCCGTCGGACGGCAGCACCACCGCCTCCGGCACGACCGCGGCGAGCCACCGCAACGCCTCGACCGCCGCCCGCGCGTCGGGTTCGAACGCCCCCGTCGAGAACCCCGTCGCCCCGTCCCCGTCCGCCAGCAGCCGCACGGCCCGACCGGCCTCCCGCAGCCGCAACGCCGCCGCCGCCCCGGCGAGGCCCGCGCCGATCACCAGCACCTCGCGCGCCTCTCCTCCGGACGCCGGCTCCTGCATCCGCTTCTCCGATCTCTCCCGTCAGTGCAGCGTGTGGAACCGCCCGTCGTGGTACACGACCGGGCCCTTGCCCGCCCCGGGCTTGCCGGACGCATGGCCCTGCGCCGGCGGCAGCCGGATGCCGCCCCACGGCTTCGGGTCCGGGTCGGGCCACTGCGCCGCCTCCGCCGCCCGCTCCGCCGCCGCCTCCTGGCGGTCCCACTCGGCGTACAACGCCTGGCGGCGGCGACGCTGGCGCAGGTAGGCCCAGGCCAGCAGGAACGAGATCAACGCCCACAGCGTCGTGCCGCTCACCAGCGCGGGAATCCAGCGGTACCAGACCCGCAGGTCGCGCCGCCACTGCTCCTCCAGCCGGCCGATCGTGGTGCCGAACGAATCGAGGAACGCCTGGCGGAACGGCTTGCCCTCCCCCACCTCCCGGAGCGCCTGCCGCAACGCCGCGCGGCCGTGGTTCTCGACGAGGTACGACACGAGGTCGAGGCTCTGGGCGTAGGCGAGCGGCACCTGTTCCGGGTCGCGGGGATAGCCGCGTTCGATCGCCTCCAGCGGCAACAAGCGGTCCCGCAGCGCCGCGTTGACCAGCTCCTCCTGCCGCCCGGCGTAGTCGTCCCCCGCGGCCCACAGCGCGATCCCCTCGTCGAACCACCGCGGGATCGCGCGACCGCCGGTGAGACGATCGACCACCAGGTGCGCCAGCTCGTGCCGCAGCACGGCGAACAGCGGGATGAACCGCCCGTTGCGCGGACTGGTCAGCGACAGCACGATCAGGTCGTGCTCCGCGTACGTCACCCCGCTCGCCCACTCCGGCGGCGGCGCCTCCGGCGGCGCGACCGCGGCCAGCTCGCGCGGGTTCGACACGACCCGCAGCTCCACCGGCGGACCGGGGGCGTCCCCGAGCGTCCGCTGGAGGATGTCGAAGCCCCGCTCCGCCTCCGCCGCCAGCCGGCTCGCGTACTCCGCCAGCTCCGGCTCCGCCCGCACCACGAACCGCTCCGTGGGGACGACGACGAACCCGTCGAGCGCCCCGGGGCGGGCCGAGGCGCCGCGATCCGCCGCCGCGCCCGCCGCCTCCGGAGCCGCCCGTGCCACGATCGGCGGCGCCTCGTCGGCCAGCGTCGCCAGCGGGACGCCGCCCCCTTCCGCCGCCGGCAGGAACGGCAGCAGGGCCAGGAGCGCCGCTCCCAGCCACCGCCACCGGAATCGCCCGCCCGTCCTCAACTTCGTCTCCGCCCCGCTCCCGGCCGCTCCGCGCGCCCCCCGCGTCTCAGCATAACCCACGCGGCGTCAGACACAAGCTCCGGCCGGCGGTTCCCCCCGCTTGGCCCGGGCGATCGTCCGCTCCACGTCGTCCCGGATCGCTTGCAGGTTCCGTTCCGTGTCCGCCTCGAAACGCAGCACCAGCACCGGCTGCGTGTTCGAGGCGCGCACCAGGCCCCAGCCGTTGGGGAAGTGCACGCGCGCCCCATCGATGTCGACCAGCCGCACCCCCCGGCGGCCCCGGTAGGCCTCCTGCACCCGCCGCACCACCTCGAACTTCGTCTCGTCCGGACAATCGACCCGGATCTCCGGCGTCGTCACCGTGCGCGGGACGTCGGCCAGCAGCGCGGAGAGCGGCTTGCCCGCCGCCGCGACCACCTCGAGCAGCCGGAGCGAGGCGTAGATGGCGTCGTCGTACCCCAGGTAGCGGTGCGCGAAGAACAGATGGCCGCTCATCTCCCCCGCCAGCGCCGCCCCCTCCTCCTTCATCTTCGCCTTGATCAACGAATGGCCGGTGCGCCACAGGATCGGCCGCCCGCCGCGCTTGCGCACGTCGTCGAACAGCGTCTGCGAGCACTTCACCTCGCCGATCACCGCCGCCCCGGGCTGCTCGCGCAGCACCTGCCGCGCCAGCAACAGCAGCAGCTTGTCGCCGTAGACGACCCGGCCCGCCTCGTCCACCGCCCCCAGCCGGTCGCCGTCCCCGTCGTACGCCACTCCCAGATCGGCCTGCTCGGCCTTCACCCGCGCGATCAGATCCTCGAGGTTCTCCAGCACCGTCGGGTCGGGATGGTGGTTGGGAAACGCCCCGTCCGGCTCGCAGTACAGTTCGATCGGACTCCACCCCAGCGCCCGCATCAGCGGGATCGCCACCCGCCCGGCAACGCCGTTGCCCGCATCGACCACCACCCGCAAGCCGCGGCGCGCCGGCCGGATGTTCCCCGACACGTACTCGATGTACGGCCCCACGACGTCCACCTCGCGCCGGGAACCGCTCCCCGACGCGAACTCCCCCCGCTCGATGCGCCCCCGCAACTCCTGGATCCCCGGGCCGTACAGCGAGTCGGTGCCGATCTGCACCTTGAAGCCGTTGTACTCGGGCGGGTTGTGGCTGCCGGTGATCATCGCCCCGGCGCCGGCCTGCAGGTGCCGGACCGCGAAGTACAACAGCGGCGTCGGGATCTCCCCGGCGTCCAGCACCTCCAGCCCCGCCGCGACCAGCCCCTCCGCGAACTCGGCCGCCAGCCGCGGCGAGGACAGCCGGCAGTCGCGCCCCAAGGCGCACGTCCGCGCGCCGCGCTCCGCCGCCAGACTCCCGAACGCCCGCCCCAGCGTCCGCACCACCTCCGGCGGCAGATCCCGCTCGACCACCCCCCGGATGTCGTACTCGCGAAAGATGTTCGGATTCATCGCCCGACCCTCGTCACAACACGTCCCCGCGCCCCCGCGCCTTCAACGCCTCGACGACCGCCCGCACGTCCTGCGACGCCCCGCGCCGGCAGACGAGCAGCGCGTCGTCCGTGTCGACCACGATCGCGTCGCCCACGCCGACCACCGCCACCACCTTGCGCCCCGCCGCGACGGACCGCACCCAGGTTCCCGGCGCGTCCCGGCGCAACACCAGCACCCCCCCGGACGCCGCCTCCGCCTCCCCCTCCCCCCGCTCGGCCACCGCGTCCCACGAGCCGACGTCGGACCACGCGAACCGCGCCGCCACCACCGCCACCCGCTCCGCCCGCTCCATCACCCCGTAATCGATCGAGATCGCCTCGCACCCCGCGAACCGCTCCGCCACCACCCGCGCCTCGCCCGCCGTCCCCGCCGCCACCACCGCGCCGGCGAACCGCCCCGTCTCCGGCAGGCGCGCCCGGATCTCCTCCAGCATCCGCCCGGTGGAGAAGACGAACATCCCGCTGTTCCAGAAGACGTCGCCCGCCGCGATCAGCCGCTCGGCCCGCTCCCGGTCCGGCTTTTCCAAGAAACGGGCGACGGCGAAGGCGTCGTCCCCGAGCGCCCCGCCGGCCTGGACGTAGCCGAAACCGGTTTCCGGGCGCGACGGCGGGATCCCGAACGTGACGATCCACCCCTCCCGCGCCAGCGCCGCCGCCCGCGCGAACGCCGCGCCGTACGCCGCCTCCCCCTCGATCCACTGGTCGGACGGCACCGCCGCCAGCGCCACGTCGCCGAACTCCCGGTGCACCCGCGCCGCCGCCCAGGCGATGCACGGCGCCGTCGACCGCGGCACCGGCTCCGCCAGGATCTGCGACCGCGGCAGCTCCGGCAATTGTCCCGCCACCGCCTCGACCAGCCGCTCCCCCGTCACCACGAGGATCCGCTCGAGCGGGAACAGGGCGCGGGCGCGGTCCCAGGCAAGCTGCAACAGCGAGCGATCGCCCCCGCCGAGCGCCAGGAGTTGCTTCGGCCGGTCGAACCGCGACAGCGGCCAGAAGCGCGTCCCCGCGCCGCCGGCCATGATCGCACACGCCGCATCCAACATCGCTTCCACCTCGACCGGACGCCCGGCAGCCCCCCTACCCCCCGGCGCATCGTGCCGATTCGCCGCCCCGCGGGCAAGAGACAACCTGCTTCGCCGCCGCGCCGGCCCGGGGACCGGTGGGGAGGTGCCATGAGCCGTCGAAGCCAGGCAGAGAGTTGTCCGGCGGAAACCGGGGGGCAAGACACGTCGAAGCCGGTGCGTTCGGGCCGGCACGCCGAGCGCTCCTGGGCGTCGACGTTGATCCGGCCGGCCATCGCGCCCCGCAGCTCGCCCATCGGGCACGGCTCGCCGATTCCCGTCGTGTCGTCGTGGACCGGAGAACGCTCGCACCGCTCCGACAGCCCGAAACGTGCTACGCTGGCGGTGAAAGGACGAGTCGATGCGCACATGGACGTTGACCCTCTGCGGCTGGCTGGCCCTGGCGGTCGCGGGCTGCGCCCAGGTGGAGGACTTCCCGGACGCGTGGGACGTCTGGGACCTGCGGCCCGACATCCGCCCCGACGCCGCGCCGGAAGCCGATGCCGATGCCGACCCCCCCGACGACGGCAGCGGCGGACCCGATGCTGATGCCGGCCCGCCCGACGACACCCCCGAGGACACGGTGGGCGGCGACGACGCCGGACCGCCCGACGAGACCACCGTCCCCGACGAGGCGAGCCTCCCCGACGAGGCCACCCTCCCCGATGAGGCGAGCCTCCCCGACGAGGCCACCCTCCCCGATGAGGCCGCGGTGGAGGACACGTTCATCGACGAGGGGATTGCGGACGACGCCGGCGGCAGCCTCTGCAGCGATACCTGCACCTGGGCCGGGGACGGCGAGTGCGACGACGGCGGCCCCGGCTCGATGTGGGACGTCTGCGCCTTCGGCACCGACTGCACCGATTGCGGCCCCCGCT
>JAAZOP010000059.1 GCA_012797735.1 Myxococcales bacterium | reverse complement strand
CGTGCAAGATACAGCTTGACGATCTTCGGTCCGCACCCTCAAACTAACTTGAGGTCGGGTGTCGTCGAAGCCGGCGTCGGATCGACGGCTTCGACGGCCCGACGGCGTGCCGGGCATCGCGGCGGCGAGATGTCGGGCGCCCGGGAAGGAGGAATTCTGCATGCGTGGTCGTCCGAACCTGTGGCTGGCGGCGCTGGTCTGGATCCTCGGGCTCACGGCGTGCGGCGGCGCCGGCAACTCCGGCGACGACACCGGCCAGACGTGCACCTCGCACGCGGAGTGCGACGGCGGCCTGTGCGTCGGCGGCCGCTGCGTGTCGATCGGCGCCGACGGCGACGGGGATCTGGACATTCCGGGCGCCGATGGAGATCTGGACATCCCGGGCGCCGACGCCGACGCCGACGCCGACGCCGACGGGGACGGGGAGGTGGTGCCCGAGGTGCTGCCCGAGGTGCCGCCGGACACGTCGCTCACCGACACCGACGGCGACACGATTCCCGACGACATCGAAGGGTGGGACGACCTCGACGGCGACACGCTCCCCAACGCCCGCGACGACGATTCGGACGGTGACGACATCCCGGACGCCGTCGAGGCGGGGGACAGCGACCCGCGGACGATGCCCGCCGACTCCGACCACGACGGAACCCCGGACTTCCTCGACTTCGACAGCGACAACGACACGATCCGGGATGCGGACGAGTGGCTGATCGACGTGGACGGCGACACGATCCCGGCCTATCGCGACTTCGATTCCGACGGCGACGGCATCTTCGACAACTTCGAGGCGGGCGATGCGGATCCGGGAACGCCGCCGCGGGACACCGACGGCGACACGACCCCGGACTACCTCGACCTGGACTCGGACGGCGACTTCATCTCGGACGCCCACGAGTCGCTCGTCGACACCGACGGCGACACGATTCTCGACTACCTCGACCCGGATTCCGACAACGACGGGGTGTCGGACCGGGACGAGGCGGGGGACGGCGACCTGGCGACGCCGCCGGCCAACTGCGACGGGGACGCGCTGCCGAACTACCGCGACACCGATTCGGACAACGACGGGGTGCGGGATCTCGACGAGATCTCCCTGCACCACACCGACCCGTGCCGGGCCGACACGGACGGGGACACGGTGACGGATCTGATCGAGATCGCGTACGGCAGTCCGCCGACCGATCCGACCGACTCGCCGCGCGAGCGCGGGGATTTCGTCTTCATCGAGCCGTACCTGAACGACCCGGAGCCCTGGGTGGACACGCTGGTGTTTTCCACGGCGCTGCAGAAGGCGGACGTGTACTTCCTGGTGGACACGACGGGGTCGATGGGCGGTGAGATCGCCAATCTGCGCAGTTCGATTCGTTCGACGGTCATTCCGGGCATCATCGCGGCGATTCCCGATTCGTGGACGGGGGTGGGCCATTTCGATGACTACCCCGTCAGCCCGTACGGCGATTCCTCCACGGGCGACGTCTCGTACCGGAATCTCCAGAACCTCACGTCGGACGCCGCGGCGTCCCAGACGGCGGCCAATGCGCTGCCCAGCCACTACGGTGCGGACGGTCCGGAGAGCCACGTTCCGGCCCTCTGGACCGTGGCCACGGGCGACCGTTCGCGCACGCTGCCTTCCATCCCGGCCCCCTCCTGCGCGGCCGGCCGCGTCGGGTATCCCTGCTTCCGCAGCGACGCGGTCCGGGTGATCGTGTTGATCACCGACGCGGCGTTCCACAACGGCCCGGGCGGGACCGAACCGTATGCGGCGACGGTCGGAGGCGTGACGCCGCCCACCTACATCCAGGCCCGCGATGCGCTGGTGGCGGCGCGGATCAAGGTGATCGGGGTCAACTCGGGCGGAACCTACGGCCGTCCGAACCTCGAGACGCTGGCACGCGACACGGGTGCCGTCGATTCCGGTGGTGGCGTGCTGGTCTACGACATCTCGAGCGACGGCACGGGGCTCGGCGCGCAGGTGATCAACGCCGTGCAGACGCTGGCCAACAACGTGCCGATCCGCGTCGATGCGCGGTTCGTCGACGACCCGGCCGACGCGGTCGACACCCGCACCGCGTTCCTTGACTACATCGAGACCAACACCTCGGGGCGGACGATCCACGACCCGGCCACCGACACCGACCGCGTCTGCACCACGCTCGCCTCGGCCGACTCCGACGGCGACGGCCACCCCGACTACTTCCCGTCGCTGCTGCCGGGGACGAGCGTCTGCTGGGACATTCACGTCAAGCGCAACGAGACGGTGGCGGCCACGTCCGACGCGCAGATTTTCCGCGCCACGATCAACGTGATCGGCGACCTGTCCACGCCGCTCGATTCGCGCGACATCTTCTTCCTCGTGCCGCCCGAGATCCAGGGGTCGCAGTAGCACCGGCCGGAGGGCCGGGGGAGGCCGAAGCGGTGCGCAGAGCGGAACGGACGGTCCGGATCGCGATCGCGTGCCTGACGCTCACCGCCGTGGCGGGATGCGGGGCCGCTCCGATCGAGACGGCCGACACCGGCGGCTCCTGCTCGTCGAACCTCGATTGCGACGGCGGCACCTGCGTCGCAGGACGCTGTGTCGGCCCGGGCGTCGACGGCGACGGAGGACTCGACGGTCTCGAGGCGGACGCGGACGCCGACACGGCCGGCGACGCCGAAGTGCTGCCCGAGGTGCCGCCGGACACCTCGCTCACCGACACCGACGGCGACACGATCCCGGACGACATCGAAGGATCGGACGACCTCGACGGCGACACGCTCCCCAACGCCCGCGACGACGATTCCGACGACGACGACATCCCGGATGCGGTCGAGGCGGGGGACAGCGACCTGCGGACGATGCCCGCCGACTCCGACCACGACGGGACCCCGGACTTCCTCGACCTGGACAGCGACAACGACACGATCTCCGACGCCGAGGAATGGCTGGCCGACCCCGACGGCGACACGCTCCCCAACGCCCGCGACTTCGACTCGGACGGCGACGGCATCTTCGACAGCCTGGAGGCCGGTGACGCGGACCTGGCCACCCCGCCCCGCGACTCCGATGGCGACACGACCCCGGACTACCTCGACCTGGACTCGGACGGCGACTTCATCTCGGACGCCCACGAGTCGCTCCTCGACACCGACGGCGACACCATTCTCGACTGCCTCGACCCGGATTCCGACAACGACGGGGTGTCGGACCGGGACGAGGCGGGGGACGCCGACCTGGCGACGCCGCCGGCCAACTGCGACGGGGACTCGCTGCCGAACTACCGCGACACCGACTCGGACAACGACGGCGTGCGGGATCTCGACGAGATCTCCCTGCACCGCACCGACCCCTGCCGGGCCGACACGGACGGGGACACGGTCACGGACCTGATCGAGATCGCGTACGGCAGTCCGCCGACCGATCCGACCGACTCGCCGCGCGAGCGCGGGGATTTCGTCTTCGTCGAGCCGTACCGGAGCGACCCGGACCCCTGGATGGACACGCTGGTGTTCTCCACGGCCTTGCAGAAGGCGGACGTCTACTTCCTGGTGGACACGACCGGTTCGATGGGCGGGGAGATCCTGCAGCTCCGGTCTTCGATCAGTTCGACGGTGATTCCCGGGATCATCGCCGCGATCCCGGACTCCTGGACGGGCGTGGGCCACTTCGACGACTACCCGGTGAGCCCGTACGGCGATCCCGGCTTCGGGGACGTCTCGTACCGGAACCTGCAGAGCCTCACGTCGGACGCCGCGGCGGCCCAGACCGCCGCCAACAGCCTCGCCACGCACTACGGCGTCGACGACCCGGAGAGCCACGTCGTGGCGCTCTGGACGGTCGCCACGGGAGACCCGTCGCGGACGCTGCCGCGGCAGGGAGCCCGCTCCTGCGCCGCGGGGCGCGTCGGCTACCCGTGCTTCCGGCCGGACGCGGTCCGGGTGATCGTGCTGATCACCGACGCGCCGTACCACAACGGGCCCGGAGGAGCGTACGCGTACGCGGGCACGGTGGGCGGGGTGACCCCGCCGACCTACGCGCAGGCCCGCGACGCGCTGGTCGCGGCGGGGATCAAGGTGATCGGGGTGCATTCGGACACCTGGAGCACGAACGCGCACGACGTCCAGTTGGCGCGGGACACGGGCGCCGTCGACGCCGCAGGCAACCCGCTCGTCTACGGCATTCCGGGCACGGGGACGGGGCTCGGCGCGCAGGTGATCAACGCCGTGCAGACGCTGGCCAACAACGTGCCGATCCGCGTCGACGCGCAGTTCATCGACGACCCCGCCGACGCGGTCGACACCCGGACGGCGTTCCTCGACTACCTCGAGACCAACACCTCGGGGCGGACGATCTACGATCCCGCCACGCGCACCGACCGCATCTGCACCAGGGCCACTTCGGCCGACTCCGACGGGGACGCGCATCCCGACTACTTCCCGTCGCTGCTGCCGGGAACGAGCGTCTGCTGGGACATCCACGTCCGGCGCAACGAGGCGGTGCCTGCCACGTCCGACGCGCAGATCTTCCACGCCGCGATCCACGTGATCGGCGACCTGTTCACGCCGCTCGATTCGCGCGACATCTTCTTCCTCGTGCCGCCCGAGATCCAGGGGTCGCAGTAGGGCCGGGGTCGCTGCCGCGCCGGTGGTCGCGCCGGGGGAGGTTGGAGCCATGAAACACCGCCAGACGATCGCCCTCATCGCCCTCGCCCTGCTCGCCCTCGCGGCCGGCCTGCGCTGCGGCGGCGGAACGGACGACGCCACGGACACGGGCACGTGCACGACCAACGAGGACTGCCCGGGCGGGTTGTGTCTCGCCGGCCGCTGCGTGCCGATCGGCACCGACGCCGACGCCGACTTCGACGTCCCGGGCGTGGATGCCGACGGGGGCGCCGATGCCGACGGGGACGCCGATGCCGACGGCGAGACCTCTCCCGAGGTGCTGCCCGAGGTCCCGCCGGACACGTCGCTCACCGACACCGACGGCGACACGATCCCCGACGACATCGAGGGGGGGGACGACCTCGACGGCGACACGCTCCCCAACGCCCGCGACGACGATTCCGACGGCGACGACATCCCGGACGCGGTCGAGGCGGGGGACGCCGACCCGCGGACGATGCCCGCCGACTCCGACCACGACGGGACCCCGGACTTCCTCGACTTCGACAGCGACAACGACACGATCTTCGATGCCGACGAGTGGCTGATCGACGTGGACGGCGACGGGATGCCGGCCTACCGCGATTTCGACTCGGACGGCGACGGCATTTTCGACAACCTCGAGGCCGGCGACGCGGACCCGTCCACGCCGCCCCGGGACTCCGACGCCGACGGCACGGCCGACTACCTTGATCTCGACTCGGACGGCGACTTCATCTCGGACGCCCACGAGTCGCTCGTCGACACCGACGGCGACACGATTCTGGACTACCTCGACCCGGATTCGGACAACGACGGGGTGTCGGACCGGGACGAGGCGGGGGACGGGGATCTCGCGACGCGGCCGGTCGACTGCGACGGCGACACGCTGCCGAACTACCGCGACACCGATTCGGACAACGACGGCCTCCGGGATCTCGACGAGTTGGCGATCCACCACACCGACCCCTGCCGGGACGACACCGACGGGGACGGCGTGAGCGACCTGATCGAGATCTCGTACGGCAGCGGGGCGACCGATCCGTCGGACTCGCCGCGCACCCGCGGCGACTTCGTGTTCATCGTCGAGTACTCCCCGCCGCCGGGGGCGCCGATCCCGCCGGATCCGCCCCGCGACACGCTCTCGTTCGCCACCGACCTCCAGAAGGCCGACGTCTACATCGCAGTCGATACGTCGGGTTCGATGAGCGGCGAGATCGCCAACCTGCGCAGCGGCCTGCGCACGATCATCGTGCCGCGCGTCGCCGCCCGGATCCCCGACGTCCAGTTCGGGGTGGGGCGTTTCGAGCAGTGCCCCGGGTCGGGCTGCAGCAACGCGATGAACAACATCCAGGACATCACGCCGACGATCTCGCTGGTCCAGGCCGCGCTCGATTCGATGACCAACACCTGCGGCGGCACGGAACCGTACATCGACATGCTGTGGCTGCTGGCCACGGGCAACACGAGCAGCTACACGACGTCGGACGTCCGGCCGCGGCCGCGCCGCTGCACCGACGCAAGCACGATCGGCTGGCCCTGCTTCCGTCCCGACGCGGTGAAGATCATCATCCAGTGCGGCGACGAGAACGCGACGCAGTCCTGCGCGGGCCGCTCGGTGACCACCGCCACCGCCGCCATGAACGCCCAGCACATCAAGTTCATCGGCCTCAACTCCGGCTCCTCCCGGCCGGGTTTCGAGCAGGTGGCCAACGCGACCGGGTCGGTCGATGCGACGACCGGACGCCCGCTGGTCTTCGACATCAACCCCGACGGCACGGGGCTTTCCGACACGGTCGTGGACGCCGTCGAGGCGCTGTCCCGCAACGTCCCGATCCGGGTCGATGCGATCCCGAGCGACGACCCGAGCGACGCGGTGGACGCCGTGGCCGAGTTCCTCGACTACATGGAGACGAACACCAGCGGCGCCACGGTGATGGGGCGCGTGTGCACGACCGGCCTGACGACGGCCGACGGCGACGGCGACGGCCACCCCGACTACTTCCCCCGCGTCTTCCCGGGGACGAGCGTCTGCTGGGACATCGTCGCCAAGCCGAACGTCTCCGTCCCGGCCACCGAGGACCCGCAGATCTTCCGCGCCGTGATCGACGTCCTCGGCGACGGCTACACCCCGCTCGACCAGCGCGACGTCTACTTCCTCGTCCCGCCCGTCATCCCCGGCTCCCAGTAGTCCGGACCCCGGGGCCCGCGTCCCGCCGGGACGACCGGCGGCGCCCGATGCTTGACAGTCTTCGATCCCGATGGTGTCATCGGCGCCCGGTGGAATTCCGGGGAGAAAGGCCCCGCCGAACGCATGCCGACCCCCGCCC
The DNA here is from genome assembly GCA_012797735.1 of Myxococcales bacterium. Classification (GTDB taxonomy): domain Bacteria; phylum Myxococcota_A; class Polyangia; order DRWM01; family JAAZOP01; genus JAAZOP01. The sequence goes on along the minus strand of JAAZOP010000059.1, from coordinate 1,236 downwards.
GTCCCACGATTCCCGTCGCGCTGTCCGCGCGCCACGCGCACCTGTGCCAGGAGCACGTCGAGGCGCTGTTCGGGAAGGGACATCGGTTGACGCCGCTCGCCGATCTGTCGCAGCCCGGCCAGTTCGCCTGCCGCGAGACGATCGAGGTCGTCGGCCCCAGACGCTCGATTCCGGGCGTCCGCGTCCTCGGGCCGGCGCGCCCGGCGAGCCAGGTCGAGCTGTCGTTCACCGACGGCATCGTGCTCGGGCTCAACCTCCCGGTGCGGCTGTCCGGCGACACGAAGGGCAGCCCCGGGGCGCACCTGATCGGTCCCCGCGGCGCGGTGAAGCTCGTCGAGGGGCTGATCGTCGCGGCGCGCCACATCCACTGCTCGCCCGACGACGCCCGCCGCTTCGGCCTCGCGGACCGCCAGAAGGTCTACGCGCGCTTCCCGGGGCCGCGCGGGCTGCTGTTCGACGAGGTCCTGGTGCGGGTCGATCCCGCCTTCCGCACCGAGTTGCATCTCGACACCGACGAGGGGAACGCGGCCGGCATCCGCAGCGGGCAGGCCGTCGAGATCGTCACCAGCCTCTGCCGCGACCTGTGCGGCCAGGAGGCCTGTCCGATCGCCCCGGGCGTGCGCGACGGCGCGTCGCAGCCGTTCTGCGGCTTCACCGAGCGGGGCGACGTGAGCTTCTTCCGGCCGTGACGGCGGGCGAGGAGTCCGGGAGTGGACGAGCGCGAGCGCGAGCAGTTGGTCCGGCGGGTGGTCGATGCGGTGCTGGCCCGCCTCGGGTCGTCCGCGGCGGCGCCTTCCCCGCCGGCCCGTCGCGCCGTGCTGCTGCTGCTCCCGATCGCGCCGCTGCGCCTGCCGGAGTTGGCGGCCGAGGTCTCCCGCGTGCGCGCCGCCGGACACGCCGTCCGGACGCTGGCCTGGCCCGCCGTGCTGCGGGAGATCGATCGGGCGGGCCTCCGCGACCGGTTCGAGCCCGGACTGCTGGACGCGTCGCAGCCCGGCCTCGTCGAGGCGTTGCGCGAGAACGGGCCCGGCGAGCTGGTCGTGATCGGGGCGCTCGGATTCGCGACCGCCCGCCGGCTCGTCGATCTCCAGGATGACGACCCGCTGGTCCGCGTCGTGGTGCGGGCGCTGCTCGGCGGCGGCACCGTGCTCGCGGCCGCCGACGAGCTGGCGCCGCGCGCGCCGGCGGTTCCGGGCGACCTGGTCCGCCGGGCGGACGAGTTGCGCCGCGGCCTCG
>JAAZOP010000662.1 GCA_012797735.1 Myxococcales bacterium | reverse complement strand
CGGGCGTGCTCGGCTTCGACGTCCGGCCCGGCACCGACGCCGCGGCGCTCCGCGGCGACGCGTTGGGCGGGACGATCGACCTGGTGCCGCCCGAACCGCCGGCGTCGGCGTACCGGCCGGACGCCTTCGCGGGCGGGGCGCGGGTCGGCTTCGCGGGAGACGCCGGGGCGCTGGCCGGACACGTGCGCGGCGGCGTGCAGGCCGGCGCCCTGCGGGCCGCCGCCTCCCTCGCCGGCGCGACGCTCGGTCTTGCCGACGGCCTGTCGCTCGACGAGGCCCGGGTGGGCGAGGCGCTGGCCGGCCACGCGGTCTTCGATCTGCGCGCCGAGCCTTTGCCGGACGACACCCTGCGCCTGCTGCTGCGGCTCGACGGGGCCGGCGGGTTCGTGCGCGGCGGACCCAGCCTGACGCGCGGCTTCCTCCGTCTCGAGGAGCAGACCGGCACGCTCGTGGAGGGACTCTACCGCCACGGCGACCCGGGACCCGGCGCGGTGACCGCGTGGGCCGCCGCACGCACCTCCGAGCGGGCGCTGGCGGCCTTCGACCCGCCGGCGGGCCGCTGGAGCCGGGCGGACGAGACTCTGTGGCTTCTGGCGGGCGGCGTGGCGCTGGCGTTCGGCGAGCGCTGGTGGGACGTCGATCTGGCGGGCGAGCTGCGGGCCGAGGGGTTGGGGGCGTCGCTGGCGCGGGGTTTCGTCGAGGAACCCGGGACGTGGAGCGACCTGCGGGGCGACTGGCCGTACCGGCCGGCGGAGGATGGCGCGAGCCGCGCCGGCGGCAGCCTCGCGCTCGCCGCCGGGTTCCACGCGACCCGGGACCTCGACCTGCGCGCCGCCCTGTCGCTCGACGTGCGCCGGCTGCTGCTGCCGATCGACCCGTTCGGCCAGGGCGGGCCGGAGCGGTACGCGGAGACGGAGACCTGGGAGGCGGAGCCCTCGGCGGACCTGGGCGTCGTCTGGCGCATCGGCGAGGGGTTGCGGCTGGCCGCGCGGTTCGAGACGGGGGCGAGGCCGCCGGGTGTCGAGGAGCTGACCGCGGCGGGGCGGGATCCGGCGGCCGACGTGCGCTGGGTGCCGGCGTACGATCTGGAGCCGGAGCGCTCCTACGGCGGCCGGCTGCAGTTCGACCTCGACCTCGGCATCCTTCGGCTCGGCGTCGCCTACCACGCGCAGTGGATCGATGGGGCGCTGGCGGCTGGGCCGATGGCCGAGCCGGCGCCGGGCCGCACGCTGGAAGCGACCTGGCGCAACACGGAGGAGTTCGTGCAGGGCGGCGCGGTGTGGGGCACCGTGTTCCTGCACCGCGACTGGCCGGTGCGCTTCCTGCTCGAATCGACCCACGGCTGGCGCGCGGACGGCTGGTCCGGCGACCACGCGCCCCCGGACCTGGCGCCGCTCTCGGTGCTGGTCGAGGTGGCGTACCGGGCGCCCGAAGGGGCCTTCGAGGCGGGCGTGTACGGCGGCTACCGCTGGCGGCCGGAGTCGTGGACGGCCTCGGCCGTGGAGGACCGCCTGGCCGCGGCCTGCTCGTTGGGCGAGGTACGGTGCGAGGCGCGCGAGCGGTCGCCGCTGGGGTTGTACCTGCGCTGGTCGTTCTGGGAGACGCTGGGGCTGGTCGTGCGCGCCGGCGGACTGACGTTCCAGGACGACGGCCCGACCCTGCAGGGGTTCCTCGTCGGCAGCCTGTAGCCGAATGGCGCGAGCGGCGACGCGCGGGCCGGGGCGGGACCGTTTACGCGAAGCGCGCGGGCGCGTATCCTCTCCTGGCGGGGAGAAGGTGGCGGGGACGGAGCGGTAACGATGGCGGGACAGCGAGGCGACGCGCGCGCGGAGTTGCGGCAGACACCGACCGGGGGCGAGCCGGATCGGGTCCTGTACGTCGATCCCGACGCGGCGCAACTGGTCGCGTTCGAACGGGCGATGCGGTCCGAAGGCCCGGCGTGCCGGACGGCGACGACGGGGCGGGAGGGACTGCAACACCTCGACGAGGCTCCGTACGCGGTCCTGCTGATCGACCTCGTGCTGCCCGACATGAGCGGACTGGAGTTCCTGGCCCGGGCGGCGCGGCTGCGCCCCGAGGCGGTGCGGGTGCTGGTGCTGGAACGGCTCGACGGGGAGACGATCGCCGACGCGGTGAACAAGGTGGGGGTGTTCCGGGTGTTGCAGAAGCCGTGGGACGGCTCGCAGCTCCGCAACGCGGTCCGGCGGGCGATCGTGCAGCACCGGCTGCTGGCGGACAACCACCTGATGGCCGTGCGCCTGCAGGAGGCCAACGAGAAACTCCACGCGCTCAACCGGGGGCTCGACGCCACGGTCGCCGAACGGACGTCGCAACTCCTGCTCTCGCTCTGCAACGCGCTCGACCTGCGCGACACCGACACGCAATGGCACTCCCGCCGCGTCGCGCTCTACACGCGCCGCCTGGCCGTCGAGCTGGGGGTGCGGGGGGAGGAGTTGCGGGACATCGAGCGCGGGGCGTTACTGCACGACATCGGCAAGATCGGCGTCTCGGACACGATCCTGCTCAAGCCGGGCCGGTTGACGGAGGAGGAATGGGCGGCGATGCGCCGCCACTCGCTGTTCGGCGCCCAGATCCTGGCCGGGATCCCGTTCCTGCTCCCCGCCCGGCAGCTCGTGGCGCAGCATCACGAGCGCTGGGACGGGCAGGGGTACAACCTCGGGTTGCGCGGCGAGCAGATCTGCCTGGGCGCCCGGATCTTCGCCGTGATCGACACGTTCGACGCGATCACTTCCGACCGCCCGTACCGCAAGGCGATGGACTACGCCCACGCGCTGCAGGAGATCCGCCGGGGACGGGGGACCCAGTTCGACCCGGCGGTGGTCGATGCCTTCGAGCGCGTGCGCGCGGGGGAATGGGAGGAGATCCGGCGGCGGTCGGCGGTGGGTGAGGAAACGCCGGAATGACGGCCCGACGGGATCGCCGGTGCGCTCGGTTCGCGCGGCAGGCCGCGGTGGCGGCGCGGGCCGGCGTCCTGCTGGCCAGCCTGCTGTGGGCGGCGCCGGCGGCGGGCCAGGACTGGCCGGTCGGACGCCACGACCCGGGCCGCTCGGCGTTCCAGCCGCTGCCGGCAGCGATCGAGCGTCCCGCGGAGTTCGTCGCCCTGCGCCTCGGCGGGCGGCTCGACGCCGGCCGCCTCCTCGCCGCCGACCTCGACCTCGACGGCCTCCCCGAGACGGTCTTCGCCCGCGGCGGCCGCGCCCTGTCGTTCGACCCTTCCGGAGACCTCGACGCCGCCTCGGACGACCTCGGCGTCGACCGGCCGCTGGGCGTGGCCGACCTGGACGGCGACGGGCGTCCCGATCTCGTCCTGGTCACGGGCGCTCCGGGCCTCGCGGCGCTCGACGGGTCCGACGGCCGCGTGCGGTGGACGGCGGCGACGACCGGCGCGCCGCCCGGCACCGTCCTGCCGATCGATCTCGACGCCGACGGGGCGTTCGAGATCTACGTCGCGGACGACGGATGCGCGACGGGCGACCCGGCGGCCGGCGGCCGGATCTACGGGTTCGCGGGCGGAGTCGGAGCCTTGCGGGCGACGCTGCGGACGGAGACGCACGGTGTCTGGTGCGGCCGGAACCACGTGACGGCGGACCTCGACGGCGACGGGCGGCCGGAGGTGGTGGCGCCGGACGACGACCGCGTGTGGGCCTACGACCCGCGCGGCGGTTTCTCCACGCACGCCGCGCCGTCCCTGGGGTCGTTTCCGCAGGGGCTGGTCGATGTCGCCGCCGCGGACCTCGACGGCGACGGCGACGACGAGCTGGTGCTGGCGAGCGACAACCCGTGGCGCTGGATCGACACGAGCCGGCGGTTGCTGGTGCTGGAGGCGGAAGGCGGGACGCTGGTGCGGCGCTGGGAGCAGCGCGTCCCCGCCGACGCCGGCCGCCACCGGTACCTCGACGCGCCCGCCGCGGACGTCCTGCCCGACGTCCCCGGGCTGGAAGTCGTGACCTCGATGGCGGACGGCTCGGCCGCGGGCTGGGCGGTCCGGGTCTTCCGCGGGCTCGGGGTGGACGGTTCGCCCGAGCGGCTCGTCGAGTTGGCCGGGAGGATCGCGCTGGGCACGGCGGACCTCGACGGCGACGGCGCGGCGGAGATCGTCGCCCGGCCGGCCCCGGACTACGAGCCGGGAGAGGGACCGCAGCCGGTGGAGGTCTGGCGGGCGCGGCGGGACGGCGGGTCCGAGCGGCTGTGGGAGGCGCCGCCGGCGGTCGTGCCGTCGCTGCCCGACGCCGCTCGGGCGCGTTTCGCCGCGCCGGACGGCTGGGGTGCGCCGGCG
>JAAZOP010000661.1 GCA_012797735.1 Myxococcales bacterium | reverse complement strand
TGCCCGCCCCGGCCGCCGCGGCCGCCCCCGTGCCTTCCGCCGAGCCGTCCTCCGCCACCCCGCGCCGACTCGAGCCGTGGCCGGGACTCGTGGTCTATGCCGAACGAGACGCCCGGATCGAGATCCCCGGGCCCGGACGGATCGACCTGGCCGAAGGGACGATCAGCCTCCGCCTCCGCAGCGCCGGCACCCCCGCAAGTCTCACCGTCCGGACGCCGTCCGCCGACGTCGTCGTCACCGGCACCGTCCTCGCCGTCACCGCAGACCCCGCCGGCACCACCGTCGATGTGCTCCACGGCGAGGTCGAGGTCCTCGTCGCCGGCACCACCATTCGCGTCCGCGACGGAGAACACCTGGAACCGGGCAGCCTCCGGCCCGGACCGCTGCCTCCCCGGAGCGCCTCGCGCCTGGCCGATCTGTTCCCGGAGGAACCCACCCCCGCCCACCTCGCCGAGGCCCGTCGGCCCGACATGGAGCCGCCCGCGAACGCCGCGGCCCCCGCACCGACACCCGCCTCCGCCGCCGCACCGTCCGCCACGCCCGGGGACCGCTCGCCCCGCCCGGCCCCCGAGCCCCCGCGGCCCGACGATGCCTATCGCCAAGCCGAGACCGCCCTGCGCGCCGGACACCTCGCCGAAGCCGCCGGCCTGCTCCGCCGAGTGCTGGCCCTCGCCCCGCCCGGCAGCGGCACCGAGGCGAACGCCCTCCTCGACCTCGCCGCCGTCTGCGAGCGCCTGGACGATACCGTTTGTCGCCGCGACGCCCTCCAGCGCTACCTCGACCGCCATCCCTCCGGGGCCCTGCGCGAGGACGCCCGCGCCGACCTGTGCCGTCTCCTCGAGCGCTCCGGCCCCCGCGAACCCCTCGCCGCATGCCTTCGCGCCTACCTCGCCGAGTTTCCGCAGGGACGGTCGGCGCCGTGGGCCCGCGGCCTGCTCGAGGCCGCCGGCTCCTCCACGGAGCCGTCGCGCCGCACGGGTGACTAGCCGGTCTCCTCGACCGAATCTTCCCCGGCGTGCCGAACCCCGCGCCCGGGGTCCGCCCGCCGTGTCCGCCGCCGCGACCGGATCGAATGGGTCGCCCGGCGGCGGCGGCGCGATGGGCGCGCCGCCGGGCCGGGTCTTTCTCGGGAACAGCCAGAAGGAGTCGAACCATGAAGAGCATCTTCGCCGCGCTGATCGTGATCTCCCTCGCCGGCACCGCCGGCGCCTCGTCGTCCTACTTCTACGGGACCAACAACGCCGACACGATCATCGTCGGCCGGGCATTCAACGGCGGAGGCCTGGTCTACATGGCCTGCATCAACAACGTGTGGGAGGTCGGCGGCATCGTGACCGGGTCGTCGGACACGATCTCGGTCTCCGCCAACGGCGGGAACGACGTGGTCACCGTCCGGGCCACCAACGACCTCTACAACTGTGGTGGATACGTGAAGTGGTTCTACCGCCTCGACTACTACTCCTCCTGCCCCGGGGCGGTCTACCTCTCCGGGAACCCGGGGAACGACATCATCACCGGGGGGCAGTGCGTCGAGCGGCTCTATGGCGGTGACGGCAACGACACGCTGCGCGGCGGCGCCGGCTACGACTACATCGAGGCTTCGCCCGGCGACGACTGCATCGATGACCTCAGCGTGAGCAACCTGCTCTGCGGCGCCGGCTACGACCGATACACCCCGGGAGGGAGTTGGGGCGACTGCGAAGAGTTGGTCAAGATGTGCCCCGACCTGTAGAGCACGCCTCCCGCGACCCGCTCGGGCGGACGGGCCGGTCGGCCTGTCCGCCCGGCCGCGCGTTCCCTCCCGGCGTTGACCGGCCGAGCGCGCCGTTTGACATGCGTTGCGCCGTCGTGGACGATCCAGGCGCGATGAGCGACCAGACGCCGGTGCACGCCGAGCGACGCCGCCACCCACGCTACGAAATTCTGGCGCAGGTCCGCTTCCGGCGCGCCGACACGATCCACATCCTCGACGTCGCCAACATCAGCGCCTCCGGCCTGTTCGTGCGCGCCTCCACCGAGGCGATGCTCCGCCAGGTCCACGTCGGCGATCGCCTGGAACTGGACCTCTGCACCGAATACGGCACCGAGAACATCCGCGTCGTCGCGCGCGTGGTCCGCATCGTCGGCGACGGAGGCCCCGAGCGTTGGGGTTTCGGCTTCGAGTTCGTCGAAGTCCGTCCCGCCACCCGCCGGGCACTCGACCAGCTACTCGCCGGCGCCGCGGCCGCCGCCCGGCCGCCGCCGCTTCCCTCCGCCCCCGAACCGTTCGTCGTCCTCCCCCCCGTGGTCGCCGGCGACGACGAACCGGAAGGACGTCGCTAGTCGCCACAGGCCGCAGACTCCAAGACGTCCTACCGATCGGCACAACCACTCCACCCGCAATCGGCCTTCGCTCGAACCCGCGACCTGCCCGCCAGGAGCCACGCGCCGAGCCGAAAGGGATCGCCCGCCCCCGGGGGCGCACCATCCGCGACCACAGCAGCCGGTCCACATTTCTACGGGCTCGTGATCGCGATGGAATTCGGAGCCTTGTTTCGTCGGCGAAACAGAATCTTGAATTCTCTTCTTGTTTCATTGTGTTAGAGGAATCGAACCCAACACTTGGCAACTTCGATGCTTCAATGCCTGAAATCCTCGCCATCGCCCCCCGAGAACGCTCGGAGGGCCCCTCGACGGCTAGCACGTTGATTTCATTGGATGACCTGCCAGGAACGTCCCGTCCGCCATCCAGAAAAGTGCGTTCGGTTCCAGGAAAATGCGACGACATTTCGACTCTCGCCTCTACTAATTAGGTGAAGTGAAAGGCTGCGTCCGCCGCCCGCCGGTCGGCGGGCGCGCGCGGTCCGGGATGACGGCGGAGGAGGTCGAAGCATGGCGATCGTCCGGGAGCGACTCCCCAGGAAACCGGCCGTCGTCGTGCGGTCGCCCAATTTCCAACCGACCATGGTTCTGCCCGGCGAAGCCGCCGTGCGATCCGACCTCATCGATGCCGCCGTCCGCGAGATCAATCGACTGTACGTCGGTAAGGGGATCGAAGCGGCCCGCGCCGTCGGCGAGTACGTCCTCAGGACGTTCTTCGGCGGGCGTGTCGAACACTTCCGCAGGCGGGGGCGCAAGCACGTGAGCTTCCGCAAGTTGGCCGAACGGCCCGATCTGCGGGTTTCCCATGCCACCCTCTGGAAGTGTACGGCGCTGGTCGAGCAGTTCCGCGAACTGCCGCCGGAGGTCACCAACGCCCTGCCGGTCACCCACCATGTCCTGCTCCTCCCCGTGCACGACGACAAGTGCAAGCTCGCCCTGGCGCGCAAGGCCGTCCGCGAAGGACTCAGCAAGACCGCCCTCGCCGCCGAGGTGCGCCGCCTCGGCCGTCCGTCCCCGACCGCACGACGGCGCGGCCGTCCCCCGTCGCCGCCGGTCGTGCGACTGCTTTCCGCCTTCGCACGCCTGGCCCGACAGTCCGCCGCCCCGTCGCTCCTCGACCGATCGCTCGACGAATTCCCGCCCCACCGTCTCGCCGACCTCGTCGCCGCCGCCACGCGGGACCTCGAACAGCTTGGAGCCCTCGTCCGCAAGCTCCGCGAGCGTCTCGATGCGTCCACTATTCCCCGTCCCGGCCCGCCATGACCCCCCGTCCGGGGCCCTTCATCGCCCCCGATTTATTTGCGTTGAAAATCGGTATGGGCTGTGCTTTCCTCCCCACAGTCAGTGACGGGAGCCCCGGAAACGCTCCGGGGCACGACACGACGGGAGGCATCGGGATGTCGAAACTGCAGGCGAAGATCGAGGAAGTTGCGACGCGGTTCGCCGAGACGATCGTCGAGACGATCCGTGGGCTGACCATCGACGAGCTGACCGGCTTCATGGGCGCCGCCCGCGGCGCCTTGCTGGGACAGGAGAAGAAGCCCGCGGCGGCCGCCCCCCAAAAGGCGAAGGCACCGCGCGTCGAGTCGGCCAAGCAGCGCGCCGCACGCAAGATCCAGGGGTCCTACATCGGCTTGCTCCGCAAGTTCACTCCCAAGGAAAAACTGCTCTACAAGCGGATCGCCAAGGACAAGGGCGTCCCGGAAGCCATCGTCGCGATGAAGAAGAAGCTCGGCCGCGTCTGAGCGGAACCCGCCTGCGGATCCGGATCGACCCACCACGACCACGACCCGGAGACCAGCGCCCCGCCACAAGGCCGCGCTCCGCACCGCCCGCCCCGCCGGGCGGCCGTCCAATCCGCCCTGCGCCGCCCTGTCGTACTCTTCCGCGGAGTCGTCAAGCGCCACCAGCGCCCGGCACTCGGCGTGCATGGGCGTGACACGCCACGCTGTCGCGTTGTTCCGCGGAATGGCCGCGTTGTGACCACTCACCCGCTTCTCCCATGGCGCGGCCAGGGACCGCCACCGAACGCGACCCCTGGGCCGCGCGTCGAGAGTCGGAGTCGAGGGTCGAGAGTTTCGTCGCGTGCTGCGACGAATTCGGAAGGTAGCAGATCAGCGTTCGACCCTCGACGCGCGGCCGGCGGCCGCCTTCGGGCGCGTCCGCGGACAGCGCTGTGGCCGCCCCGCCACGGGCCGGCGCATTTCACGAAACGGAATGAACGGTGCGGAAAGGATCCTCTTGCATACACACACGCGGCATGCGACAGTGACCCCGGTTCCCGCCGACAGGCCCGGGCAGGAGTCTCCCCCTCCTTCCCTGCCCGGGCCTCACCGCCCCGTGATCGGAGGCGTCGTCCGCGGCTCGGGCCGCAGGCTGCCGGAACCCGCTCCTGCCGCCCGCTCGTGCTCCGCCAACAAGGCGTCGTAGCCGGCGGCGTGCGCCGCCGCGTCCGCCAGCGGCACCCGTGTGAACTGGATGCCGATGCCGGGCGGATGCAGCGGGCCGGACTGCGTCCCGTACTCCTTGCGCCACATCACCTGCGCCTCGGCCGCCACCAGCCCCTCGCCGAACGGCGGCCGGAAGCGAACCTGCAACACGGTGTCCAGCGGCGGAGGCGCCAGTGTGCGCACGTACAGTCCCGTGCGGTTGATGTTGTACGAATACGCCCAGAACGTCTCCGCACTGCCCTCCGTCCAGAACGAGACCGGTCCCCCGTGCAGCAATCGCGGCGACCGGCGCGCCTCTGCCCCGCGCGCCTGCAACAGGTCGTTGACCAGGAAGATGATGTTCTCCGGCGGACCGCTCCGGTCGAAGACGCTCGCCGGCCCGTACGCCCGTGCCAGATCCTGCACCTCCGGCAGCCGTTCTGCGTCCGCGAGCAGCAGCCACGGGATTTCCACCCCGGGCCGCACGCCGCGGAGCCTCGGCAGGGCTGCTGCCGCACCGTCCGGCGGAAGGTCCGCCGCGGCGATTGCCAGCCGCGGCGGCGGGTCGCGACGGAGCTGCTCGGCCAGCTCCTCGGCGTCGGCCGCGAAGGCGAAGTCGAAACCCCACGCGCGCAACACGCGCGCCACCGCCTGGCGCCGCCCGCGATCCGGGTCGGCCAGCACCAACCGGCCCCGCGGCGCGCGCATGCCGGCCCACGGGTCGCCGCGCAACAGCGCTATCGCCCGCTCGCGCAGCTGGTGCACCGCCGACTCGACCACATAGTCGTCAATGCCCAGGCGGAATGTTCGCTCCAGCGGGTCGCGCATTGGGTCGCGCACCACCACCACCAACGGCAGCGTCTCCGTCCGGTCGGAGCCGCGCACCAGTGCGACGACGTCTGCCAGATTGGCCAGCGATGCGTCGGCCACCAGCGCCGCGTCCCCCGCGCTGGAAGCCCGCGCCGCCTCGGCCGGCGTCCCGACCGTCTCGACATCGATCCCCGCGGCCGTCAGCGCGTCCCGGGCGGCATCGACCCACACGGCGCTCCGAGGCAACAATAAGATCCGCATTTCGAACCTCCCGTGTCAACCGGGACCCGCCACGGGTCCGGCCAGATCCAGAATCCGGCCGTCGCGGTACCGCGCGTCCTCCGACGCCACGGCCCGCAGCGGCTCGAGGAACTCCTCCGCCGTCTGGAAACGGTTTTCCGGCTCGCGTTCCAGCGCCCGCAGCACGGCGCGTTCCACGCGCGCGTCGAGACCGGGCACCAGCGCGCCGGGCGGCTGGAACATGCACAACGCCACCGCTCCGGCGATCGCAAACGGGCTCGGACCGTCGAACACCGGCCGGCCCGTCAGCATTTCGTACAGGATCGAACCCACCGTGAACAGGTCCGACCGCCGATCGATGTCGGTCGCCCCCCGCGCCTGCTCGGGAGACATGTACTGCGGCGTTCCCAGGACCTGCCCCGCCTGCGTCAGCCGCTTGTGCCGCTCGTCGCCCGTCCGCAACAGCGAGATGCCGAAATCGAGCAGTTTGAGCCGCGGCTCGCCCGCCTCGTCGAGCAGGAACACGTTGTCGGGCTTCAGGTCGCGATGCACGATCCCCTTGGTGTGGACCGCGGCCAACGTCCGCAGGATCTCGATCGCGACGGTCACCGCCGCCATTGGCGACAACCGCCGCCGCTCGCGCAACAAGTCCCCGAGGCTGCGCCCCTCCAACAGTTCCATCACGATGAACGGAGTGCCGTCGGGCGTCTCCCCCATGTCGGTCACCTCGACCAGGTTCGGATGACCGACGGCCGAAACGAACCGGGCCTCGTTGCAGAACCGCGCCAGGTTCTCCACGCTCGGCGCCGCTTCGACGTCGAGGAACTTGATCGCTAGCCGGCGGCCGATCAACACGTGCCGCGCCTCGTACACCGCCGCCATCCCGCCGACGCCGAGCCCCTCGCGAACCTCGTAGCGCTCCGCCACCACGGTGCCCGACAACTTGTGGATCCGGCGCAGGACGTCCCTCGTCTGCGGACAGACGGTCGCCTCGCGCGGATGCAGGTCGCGGCAGAACGGACAGGAGAAGTAGGCGTCGCGCGTGGCCGCGAACACCCCGCCGTCCGCCGCGTCCCGCGCGCTCACCCGGAACCCCGTGCGACTCGGCTGCTCTCCCGTCGCCAACCGCTCCGCCAGCACCGTCAACTCCCGCCGGCTCCGGTCGAACGCCTCCACCACCTCCGGGTCGAAGCGCCGCCCCGCACCCCCGCGCACGATGTCGAAGGCCACCTCCAACGGATAGGCCTCCTTGAATGCCCGGCGCGTGGTCAATGCGTCGAAGACGTCGGCCACCGCCAGCACCCGCGCGCCGAACGGAATCGCCTCGCCCCGCAGACCGCGCGGGTAGCCGCTGCCGTCGAAACACTCGTGGTGCGCCCAGGCCAGCGCCGCCGCCTCCCGCAACAGCGGCGAACCCTCCTCGTCGAGCAGCGCGCGGCCCAACTCGGCGTGACGGCGCATCACCGCCGTCTCGCGCTCGTCGAGCTTCCCTTCCTTGCGCAGGATCGCCTCCGGAACATCGACCATCCCCACGTCGTGGAACACCACCGCCTGCCGCAACCGTTCCACCTCGCCGGCCGGGCGCCTGCAGGCCTCGGCCAATACCCCGACGTACGCCGCGATCCGCCGCAGGTGCTCGATCACCCCGTCCTCTCGGAATTGATACCCCGCCGCCAGTCGGATCAGCAGCGCCAGCCGCAGGTCGTCCGGGTTCGTCGCGCCGGCCGTCGGCCTTGCCCCATTCACACCAGCGTCGTCGTCAATTCCGGCCATGCGCGCAACATTCCCCTCGCCCGGTATCCTAGGGTGGAACGCGGGCGACCCGCAAGGCGAACGGAAGGCGGGTGGACGGCTACGGCCCGGCGCCGCAGCCGACTTCGCCCGAGATGCCCACGAAACCGCTGTAGGTCAGCAGCTCGTACAGCGCGCGCTCCGCCCGATCTGGGTCGCGCCCGGCGACGAACTCAAGGCACTCCCGCAACGACACGGGCGGTCGCACAGCCGACGGTGCCCGCCGCGACTCCGCCCAACCCACCAATTCCTCCAGCAACGCCAACCGCCGTGCGTCACCCTCCAGCCGCGTCGCGAGCAGCTCCGCATCCAGCTCCGACCGCGCCCGCCGCGCCAGCACCAGAGCCGCCGCGCGCGCCAGCCGCGACCAGTCCCACGTCCCTGTCGGCGCGGACCGCGCGCAGCAACGCTCGACCGACACCGCCAGACACTGGCGCACAGTGGGCGCCGGTGCGCCGGGATGGAACACCACGATGCACGCCTGCGCCGGGTCCTCCACATCGAGCCGCTCGATCCGCACCCGCTCGAAGCCGGCCGCCATCTGCTCCGCCAGCGCGACGTCCTGCACCGCCGCCTCGACGAGGCGCAGATCGGTGCCGTCCCCGAGCAGTCGACGCAGCAGCGTGAACTTGGCCTCGAAGTCGGCAGCCCGCATCAACTCCCCCAACAGCGCCAGACGCGGCGAGACCGCCCGGACGAGCGCCGCGGCCAGGCCGGCCTGGAGCGCCGCCTTGCGCGTCGGCAGCCGCATCGTGTCGATCTCCTCGTCCGCGGCAGCTTCCGCTACGACCGCCGTCTCCTCCGCCGGCGGGTTCGATCCACCGCCGACCCGCAACACGCCCGCCAGCCGTGCGGGCACGCACGCCGCCCCCTCCGTCCCGACCCAGAACACGACCCGTTCGGTTCCCGGGTCCAACGTCACCTCGAACGCGCAAGCCACCGGCACCCCCCGCTCGATGATCTCCAGCGGCGGCAACGCCTCGTGACGGCTCTTGAGCACCGTCAGGACCGCCCTGTGCGGAGCAATGCGGCCGAAGTCCGGCGACACCTCGAACCGCAGCACACCGCCCGGATCCGCACGCGCGACGCGCAGATCGAGGAAGAACCCCGTCGCCGGCCGTTCGTCCCGGCCCGCGTCGAAGAGCGGCACGCGAACGGTGCGGGTCGCGCCCCGTGCAAGGCGGTCCAGTTGCAGCAGGGCCGCCGCAGATCCCGACCGACCCCGTGACGGGCGCCCCGACGGTTTCGATGACCGCGCCGGAGGCATCACCGTGCCCCGTCCTTGCGCCCCACCCCCGAGGAGCGCAACCCCTGAACCACCCATAGTATGGCACAGCGGCCGTCCGTAGGCACGCGCAATGTGGAACGCCGCGAGTGGATCCCTCGGCCTTTCCGACTCGAGTCGCGTGGCCCCGCTCGACGATGCCCGCAACGCCCACAGTACGGTTCCCAAACGGGTCAAGGGAAGCAGCCCGGCAGACCTCGCCGGGAGCGGCCGCTCGCCGGTGGGAACGGTCTCGCCGCGCCCTGGACCGGGAACCGGACGTCGCAACCGGGGCGGCCGCACTGGACCGGGAGACCTCCGTCACAACGCGACTCCGCCCCTGGCCCCCCGCGGCTCTTCCCGGCACAGCCGGTCGGAGCCTTGTCTCCCGGCCCCCCGCGCGCTCGGAAGAAACGCGTGGCGTCGCTACGCTGACGCCGCCGCGGAGCCCGGCCCCCCGCGCGTTCGGAAGAAACATCCCCCCACCGGATCCGGCACCGTGCTATCGTCGTCACCATGTCGCCGTTCGCCGTCGTGCTGCTCGGCTGGTGCGGATTCAAGGCGCTGGTCAAGCGACCGTTCAAGGCGCCGGGCGCCGAACGGCGTACGCTGCGGCGGAGCGCCGCGGAGCGCCTGGTGCCGCTGTCCGAGGACGACCGCGAGGCGGTGCGCGCCGCGGGCGCCTGCCTCGCCTGCGGGCGCTGCGACGAACGGACGAGCTCGCCCGCCCCCGCCGCCGGACCGTCCACCTGGGTGCTCGCGGGCCTGCGCGACCTGAGCGATCACGACCTGGCCGCCGAGGCTCCCGGACCCGACGAACACCTGGCGCAACTGGAAGCCGCCTGCCCCGCCGGGGTGCCGTTCCGCCGGCTCGCCGCCGCCGCCCGAACGATGCGCGGCCGCATGCAGGCGCCGGCTCAGGAACCGCGCCGCCGCGCACGGTAGCCCCGGATCGCAAGCCCGAGCCGGCCGCCGAGCCAGCCGAGACCGAACGCCAGCAACGGCGTCGGCAACGCCCACGGCGAGAGTCCGCCTCCCACGAACAGCATCGACAGCAGCGCGAACGTCGCCGCTCCCAACCCCGCCTCCACCGCTCCCGCGCGGCCCACCAGGCCGACGATCGTTCCCGCGAGCAACAGGCCACCCGCGAAGACGACCAGGATCCCCACCAGCGCCTCCACCAGCGCCGGTCCGTCGGGCCCGTCGAGGATCGAACGGACTACCTCCAGCTTCTCCTCGTCGCTCTCGACCCCCACCACCGCCTCGGTCGTCCGCTGCAACGCCTCCTGCGACCGCGGCAGCGCCGCCGCGAACAGCGCGGAGACCACGGTCGTGGTCAGCAACGCGAGCAACGCCCCCAGCGGAACCCACTGCCAGGCTCGTCCGGGGGCTTCGGACCTGCCGGCGGTCGCCGGACCACCCGCCACCTCCCCCGCGCTTCGCTCCCCCGGCTCATCGGCCAGCCGCAGGTGGCGCACCGGCAGCACGCGGAAAGGACCGTCGTCCGGCGGCGGAGGCAATCCCTCCTCCTCCTCGGGCCGGCGCTCGAACTCCTCCTCGATCGGGTCCGGTTCGCCTCCGACGGGGTCGCCCGCGTCCCGGCCGTCCTCGACCGGCGCCCGCGCCTCGTCCCCCCCGCCCTCTTCGGCCGGGTCCTCGCGCCTCCCCCGCCCTTCGTCGTCCCGCTCCGGCTCCACGCTGGCCTCCGCCGGGATCGACCCATAGGCTCGCGACGAAGACGTGTCAACGACCGGCCGTCCCGACTCCCCGGCCGCCGGACGTTCTGATAGGCTGCGGGAGTCGTCTCCGACCCGAGCGAGGGAACCGTCGACCGCGGCCGGGGACGAAAGGCCGGCGAAGCGGCGTTGCCGGCCGGAAGGAGTATCCGATGAGACACGGGGCGTGGTTGGGCGGAATGATCGCGTGGGCGGTGTCCGCGACGGCGTGGGGGCAGACGCCGGACACTCCGCTGCCCTCCTACTCGGGGCCGACCACCGGGGTCGTCCGGCTGCCCTGGTCGGACTTCCGCGAGCTGATCGATCGGCTTCGCGAGCTTCAACAGCCCCAGGAAGCGCCGCCGCCCGCGGACAGCGTGATCTCGAGCGCCGCCTACCGCGTGACCGTCGATCCCGAAGAACAACAGGCCCGGGTCGATGCGGAGATCGAACTGCTCGTCCTGCGCCGGGGCGGCTGGGTCGACGTGCCGCTCCTGCCCGAGACCGCCGCGCTCGAGGCGTTCGCGGTGGACGGCCGCTCCGGGACGCTGACGCAGCGCGACGGCTACCACCGCCTCATCGCCCAGGCCGAGTACGTCTACTACGGCACGCCCACCCCGCGGAAGGTGACGATGTCCTACCGGCTCAACGTCTCGCGGGGGCCCGGACCGCACGGCCTGGAACTGCCGCTGGTCCAGGCCGGCATCACCCGGCTGGAACTGACCCTGCCGCGCGCCGACCAGGAGTTGCGCATCGAACCGGGCGGCGTCGTGCTCGAACGCCTGGCGACCGCCGACGGCGGAACCCTCGTCCGCGCCCTCGTCCCCCGCGCCGACCAGGCGACGCTGCGCTGGGCCGACCGGGCCGCCCCGATGCAGGAGGAGCCGGTGCGCGCCGTGGTCGACCTGGTCCATCGCGTGGCGTTCCAGCGCCACGTGGTTTCCGGCGAGGTGACGCTGACGGTGCACGTGGAGCGAGGTTCGTTCGAGGCCGTCGTGCTGCGGTTCCCCAAGGAGGCCGAAGGCATTCGCGCCGGCGGCGACTTCTCCGTGGAGACCGCCCCCGAAGACGACGCCTTCCAACTCGCCACCGTCCGCACCGGCTATGGGCGCCGCGAGGACACCGCGTTCGTGCTGCGCTACGAGCTGGCCCGCACCACCGGCGAGGTCCGCGCACCCGACGTGAAGGTCGTGCGGCTCGTGCAGGGCGGTGTCGACCGCGAGATCGTCCGCCAGGCCGGGTTCCTGGTGCTCCACGCCGCCGAAGGGATGGAAGTCCGCGCCGCCGGCGCGCCCCAGGGGGCCGAACCGTGCGACCCGACGGAAGCGGGCGGCACCACCGAACTGGAAGGCCAGGCCGTGCTCGCCTATCGCATCAGCGGACAACCGTACCAGGTGGCCCTGGAAGTGCTCCGCCACGCGGAGCGGGAGGTCCTCGCCTCCGCCGTCCAGCACGCCGACCTCGACCTGGTCGTCAACCGCGAGGGCAAGGCCGTGGGCGACCTCTCGCTCCACGTCCAGAACAACGAACGCCAGTTCATCGGCGTCTGGCTCCCCGACGGCGCAACCCTCTGGGCCACCTTCGTGCGCGGACTGCCCGTCAAGCCGAGCGGCGACGACCGGTGGGTGATGATCCCCGTCCCCCACTCCGTGATCGGACCCGACGGCGTGGCCGAGACCTTCACCGTCGAGGTGCTGTACTACGCCGAGGTGCCGCGCCTCCAGGGATGGATGGGGCGCGCGACCTTCCCCCTCCCGCGGGTCGATCTGCTGATCTCGCAGTGGACCATCGCCCTGTGGGTGCCCGACGAGTACCGGTACTTCGCGTTCGAAGGCGACGCGAAGACGGAGGTCGAGACAGTCGGACCGGTCGATCTGCCGCCCGCCCCCGGACCGTACGATGACCGCTCGGCCGTGCTCCAGCAACGCCTCGCCCGGCAGACCCTGCCCGCGCCGGAGGCGGCGGAATTCGCACCGGCGGAGGAAGCGGGACAGCGGGAATGGGTGGAGGAGAAGTCGGCCGAGTACGACGCGGAACAGGCCGGTACCGGGGCGCGCGCCCCCGGCGACGAGGGACGGAAGGGACGACGCGACGGCGAGGACATCGATCGGATGGCCGGCGTCCTCGGGCCGCGCGAGGTCGCCGCCGGACGGCCGACCGCCGGCGAGTCGGCGGAATCATCCGGGGCAGCGACCGACCGGCGCTCCGGCGTGTCGCGCGAGAGCCGCGGACTCCTGCCGATCCGCATCGATGTTCCGCGCCAGGGGCTGCGGCTCGAGTTCACCCGCAGCCTCGTGGAACCGAAGGACGAGACCGAAGTGCGCTTCCGCTACCAGGGCCGCACCGTGCTGGCCGCCTTCCCGTGGCTGCGCCTGCTGGCCGGACTGCTGCTGGCGGTGGGACTCGCCCGGCTCCTCCATCGGTCGATCGAACGACGCCGCCTGACCGTCGGCATCCTCGCCCCCGCCTCGCTCGCCCTCGGCCTCGCCCTCGCCGTCGCCGCCGGCGCCGTCCTGCGCGCCCCGGTCGGCGGCGTGTTCTGGTCGTGGCTCGCCGGCATGATGGTCTACGCCGCCGCCGCCGCCGCGTGGCTCCTGTGGCGCTACGCACGCGGTCGACGGCTCCTCGCGGACGGTCCCCCGCCGCAGGCGTCCGGAACCCCCGCCGCGGCCCCCCCGCCCGCTCCGCCGCCGGCCGGTGGAACGGACGACCCCCCGACGCCGCCGTCGTCCCCGGAGGTGCAGCCGTGAGGCCCCGCGGTTCGATGGCGCCGGTGGCTCTCGTCCTGCTGGTGGCGACCGCCGCCGTGCCGGCCGCCGCCCAGCGGACGCCGCCCGATGACGGGTTGCCGGACGTCGGCGACGCGTCGGTCGAACTGTCTTGGCAGGAGGTCCGGGCCCTGATCGAGGAGCTGACCCGCTTCCGGCTGCAGGGCGCCGAAGCCCGCGCCCGCCCCCCCGTCGATGCCCTCGTGCACTCGGCCCGGATCCGCCTGACGGTCGGAGACGGCGTCCTGCTGGCCGACGGCACCGTCGAGGTCGAGGTGCTTCGCGAGGGGTGGACCGTGGTGCCGCTGTTCGCCGAGCCGGTCGCGCTGCGCGGGGTGAGCGGCGAGGGGGAACCGGCGCGCGTCTCGACCACCGGCGACGGCCAGCCCGGCCTGCTGCTGCGCGAACCCGGCCTGCACCGTCTGGCGGTCTCGTACGCGACCGCCGTCGACCCGAAGATGGGGCCGAAGTCGGTCGCCCTGCCCATGCCGCTCGCGGCGTCCGTCGAGGCCACCTTCGTCGTCGACAGCCGCATCGAGGACGTCTCGGCGCTCGGCGCCGTCCTCGTCCGTTCCACCCCGGCGCGACCGGCCCCGGGGGTCGAAGGCCCCGTCACGCAGCACGAGCTGGCCGTCCACTCGCCGCGCCACTTCGTGCTGCAGTTCGTCGCCCGCCGGCCGCTCACCGGTGCGCGACCGATCGCCGCCGAACCGGCCCCTGGAACCGGCACGGCGGGGGAAACGACGGCGCCGCCCCTGGAACCGGCACCGCCGCCGCCACCGCCGCGGCCGGACCGTTACCGCTCCACCGCCGCGATCGACGTCGCCGTCGAACCCGCCGCCGTCCGCGTCGCCGCGCAACTCGAACTCGCGGTCCACGACGCCCCGCTCGAGGAACTGCAACTCGACCCGCTGCCCGACTGGGAAATCGTCAAGGCGCTTCTGGAAGGGTCCGACGAACCGCTGCGGGTCGAGCCGGCTGCGGAAGGACTGTCGATCCGCTTCCCGTACCCGGTGGAGGAACGCGCCCGGGTCACGCTGCGGCTCGAACGGGCCAACGAACGGAAACTGGAGCGGGTCGAAGCGCCGGTCCTCGTGGTGCACGGCGCCTATCGGCAGGAAGGCGAGATCGGCTTCCGCCTCGACAGCACGATCGAAGGCACGCCGGATCGGATCGAGGGCGGCGCGCCGGCCGACCCGGCGGAAGTCCGCCTGCCCGCCGGGGCCGTCGCGCAGTTTGCGTTCCGCTTCCACAAGGTGCCCTACACCGCCGGCATGACGCTGCGCTACCACGAGCCGCGGGCCGTGCTGACCGCCGCCGTCCAACGCGCGCTCGTGCGCGTCGTCGCCACCCCCGACGGCAAGACAGTGGTCGACGCCGCTTGGCACATGCTCAACAGCCGACACTCGTACCTCGCCGTCACCCTGCCGGCCGGCGTCGAACCGTGGGGCGCGTTCATCGACGGCCGTCCGGTCCAGATCGGCCAGCGCACCGACCGGCCCCAGGTGGCCCTGATCGCCGTGCCGCGACCGGAACGCGCCCCGGGCATCCCCGAACCGTTCACCGTGGAAGTGATCTACTACGCCAAGCGCGACCGGTTCGAGGACTTCGCCGACTGGACGCTGCCGCTGCCCCGCGTCGATCTCCCCGTCGCCGTGCTCGACGTCGAAGCCTGGCTGCCGCCGGACATCGTCTACGAACCCCGCGAAGGCCCGCTGCAGCCCGCGGCGGCCGTACCGGATCTGACCGTCGAGGACTGGCGCACCGGCAAGTTCCGCGACGAGACGGCCGCCGACCGAGCGCGCGAATGGGACAACCAACGGCTCGGCAACCTGGAAGACTTGGCGCGCGGAACCCTCGCCGCACGCTTCGAACTGCCGCGCGAAGGGACCCTCCTCTCCTGGCACGGCGTGATCTTCGACGCGGGCGAGGGCGCCACTCTCGAGGTGGCCACCCGACCCTCCTGGTTCGACGACCTCGTCTGGTGGATCGCCGCCGTCCTGCTGCTCGTGGCCGGCGGCCTCCTCGCCCTGAGCCTCGGCGCCTGGGCCGCGGGACGAGGGCGCCGCGGCGCGGGACTCCTCGCCGGCGCCGTCGCCGCCGGCGCCGCCGTCACCGCCGGATCGTGGTTCGTCCCCGTCGCCGATCCCTACGCCGCCTTCATCGGCTTCGCCGTCGCCGGCATCGCCGTCGGCGCCGTCAACCTGTTCCGCTGGATCGCCGCGCGCCGCCCGCGCACCGCCTGAGTCAGTCCCCCGAGCCGGACCAGGGCTTGCCGCACGTGCCGCAACGACCGCTGCGGCCGATGATCCCGGTGCACATGTCGTCCGAACACGGCACCCGCGTCCGCTCGAAGTCCGGCTTCCCCGCCTCCGGCGGCACTCCGCCCCCCTCCTCCGCCTCGGCTTTCTCCTCCGCCCCGGACCCCTCTTCCTCGCCCACCGGCACGGCAGCGGGACGCCACCCCCCCGGCGCTTCGCCTCCCGCGTCCGACGAACGCTCCGCGCCCGGCGCACCGCCGCTCCCCGGCTTGCCGCAGACCTTGCACCGGCCGTCCTTGCCGATCACCCCGACGCACATCCCGTCACTGCACAGCTCGCGCCGATCGGGATCGAACGGCTCGTCGTCGTCCTCTTCCTGCCGCCGCTGGACGTCGCTCATCGACCGCACCTCCACGCCCCCAAGCCGCAGAGAGTAGTACACCACGCCCCGAGTTCGTAGAAGATCGACGGATGCCCCGCTCGTGTAAACATGGTAGACTGACTGTGTACGATGTTGTCGGAGACGAGACAGAAGCCAACCGTTGTCATCAACGGAATCTATGAGCTGATCTGTCCGTTGGCAAGTGGTGGCACTGCCGTTGCCTGGTCGGCTCGCAGGAAAGGAGACGACAAGAGCCTTGTCTTCAAGGCCTACCGGGAACCCGTCGCGGCGGCCGCCGTCGCCGAGGCGCGCCGCCTGCGGGCCGTGCGGCACCCCGCCGTCGTCGAAGTGCTCGACGTCGGCGTCGTCGAATGGTCGGAACTCGCGCGGCCGCTCCGGACGCCGCAGGAAGCCGCCCCGGAACGTCCGGATGCAGGAGAGGAGGGAACCGCCGCGGAGGCCGGGTCGCCGCCGCCCGACGCTCCCGCCTCCGGCACACCGTTCGTCGTCACCGCGTTCGTTCCCGGCATCGACCTCGAACAGTACCTGCAACGACTGCCCGAGTCCCGGCGCGACGCCGCCGCCGCCGAGCTGCTGGCCCAGGGCCTCGCCGCGCTCGCCCACCTCCACCGCCGCGGCCTCGTGCACCGCGATCTGCACCCCGGCAACCTCCGCGTCGCCGATGCGGGCGGAGCCCCCCGCCTCACGCTGCTCGACTTCGACCTATCGATTCCGATCGGCCGAACCGCGCCTCCCGGCGGCCGGCTCGGGTTCATCCCGCCCGAACAGATCCTCGGACGCGCCGAGCCGCGCTCCGACCTCTGGGCCCTCGCCGCCGCCGTTCGCTGGTCGCTCACCCGCCGCGACCTGCTGACGAATGCCCCCGAACTGCCGTCCGCACCGTCCGCCTGGGTCCCCCGGCTCCTCGCCTCCGACCCGCTGCCGCTGGGGCGCGTCCGGCCCGCCGGGCCGGCCTCCCTCGCCCGCACGCTCGACCGCTGCCTCGCCCGCGACCCCTCCCGCCGGCCCGCCTCGGCCCGCGAAGCCCTGTCGTGGCTCGACCCGGAGCGCGCCGCCCGGGAGGCGCCGCCGGACCCGTGGGCCTTCGACCCGCCCTTCGTCGGCCGTGGCGCTGAGCTGTCCCGCCTCGCCGCCTGGCTCGACGACCCGGACCCCGACCGGCCGTTCGTCGCTTGCGTCGTCGGACCCGAAGCGTCGGGCCGCCGCCGCCTCGTCGCCGAGGCGCTGCGCCAGGCGACCGAACGGGCGCTCCTGGCCGGCCGCCGGCCGCCGCGGATCGCCCAGTACGTGGTCGACCAAGTCGAGGCCGGGCGGACGCTCCTGCGCGGCCTGCTCGCCGAGCCGGCCGCCCCCGACTGCATCGCGCTCGACGCCACCGCCCTCGGCCGCGAGGCGGCCGCGTTCGCCGAACAGGTCGCGCACGTCCTGCGGGCGGCCGCCGAACTGGGTCCCGGCGGCGCGCCGGTGACGCGCGCCGTGCTGGCCCTCCCCGCGCCGACGCCTTCCGTGCCGGGGACGGAACGCCTCGAGTTGACGCCGCTGTCGATCGACGAGATCCGGACGCTGCTCGA
>JAAZOP010000660.1 GCA_012797735.1 Myxococcales bacterium | reverse complement strand
CGCCGGCGCCCCGGCCCGCGCCGGGACGCCCGTCCCCGGACGCCGCTACTCCGCCAGGCGGATACGGGCATCGACCGCCCGCGTGCGCCCGCCGTCCTCGAACGCCAGCACCGGGTTCAGGTCCAGTTCGGCGATTCGCGGATGGTCGGCCGCCAGGCGCGAGACGCGCACCAGGAGATCGACCAGCGCCGTCCGGCTCACCGGCGGCCGCCCGCGGAACCCCCGCAGCAGCTCCCCGTGCCGCAGGCCGTCGATCAGCCGCTCGGCCTTGGCGTCCGTCAGCGGCGCCAGGCCGAACCGGACGTCGCGAACCGCCTCGACGAGGATCCCGCCGAGGCCGAACATGATGAACGCGCCGAGCGGCCCGCTGCGGACGGTGCCGACGACCACCTCGGTCCCTCCCGCCACGTGCTCCTGCACCTGCCAGCGCACGCCGGCGCCGAGCCGGGCCGCCATGCGGTCCGCCGCCGCCCGGAGCGCCGCCTCGTCGGCCAGGCCGACGGCGACCGCCCCCGCCTCGGTCTTGTGCGTCCATCCCGGCGCGTGCGCCTTGAGCACGACCGGGAAGCCCAGCTCCTTCGCCGCCGGGATCAGCTCGGCCGGCGTGGCGCACCAGCGTTCCGCGGCCAGCGGGATGCCGTAGGCCCGCAGGAGCGCCGCGGTCGCCTCGCCCGGGAGGAACCCGGCGGGCGCGCCGGCGAGCGCCCGTTCGGCGGCCGCCCGGTCGATCGCCAGCTCGGGATGCGCGCCCGGCGCCCGCCGCTTCAGCTCGGCCACCCGGGCCAGCGCCGCCGCGGCCCGGGCCGCCGCCTCGGGGAAGTAGTACGCCGGCAGCCCGCCCCGCTCGAGGATCTTCCGCGTCTCGTCCCACAGCGGGTTCGTCATCAGGCAGACGAGGAACGGCAGCTCCGGATGCGCCTCGTGCAGGCGCACCAGCTCGCGCGCCACGCCGGCGCAATCGACGAAGAACGGCGTGATGAAGCTCGCCAGGACCATGTCGTACGACCCGTCGGTCATCACCGCCTCGACGGCCGTGGCCCAGTTCTCCGGGGTGGCGGTGGCCATCATGTCGACGGGGTTGTGGACGCTGGAGGTGGCGAACAGCTTCTCGCGGAGCTTCGCCTGGGTCGCCTCGGCGGGGTCGCGGACTTCGAGCCCCTGCGCGACGGCCTCGTCGGTCGCCAGGATCGCGGGCGAGCCGGCGTTGGTGACGATGCCGAGCCGGCGGCCGCGGGGCAGCGGCTGGGAGGCCAGCGCAACGGCCGCCTCGCACAGTTCCTGCGACGTCCGGAACCGCACGATGTTGCACTCGTCGAACAGCACGTCCGACAGGGTGTCCTCCGCCATCAGGCGGCCGGTGTGGGAGGCGACGGCCCGCGCCCCTTCCGGGCTGGTGCCGGACTTCATCCCGAGGATCGGCTTGTCGATCCGGGAAACCACGTCGAGGAACTCCTTGGGGTCGGCGAAGCTCTCGACGTGCAGGACGATCACCCGCGTCCCCGGGTCCTCGTTCCAGTAGGCCAGGATCTCGGGGATCGAGACGTCGCAGGCGTTGCCGTTGCTGGCGTACATCCGGATCCCGATCCCCGACTCGCTGAGGAACGAGTTGAGCACCTCGGCGACGCCGCCGCCCTGGGCCAGGATCGAGATGTGTCCGGGGCGGATGCGGGCAAAGGTGAAGTTCGAGTAGAGCGAGACGTCGGGGTCGGTGTTCATCATCCCCTGGCAGTTGGGGCCGAAGATGCGCACGCCGAGCTTCCGGCCCAGGTCGCGGATCCGGTCCTCCAGCTCCCGGCCCTCGGGGCCGGTCTCGGAGAACCCCGAGGTGTTGACGACGACCCCGCGGACCCCCTTCTGCGCGCACTGCTCGATCGTCGCCGGCACCAGGTCGCGCCGGACGATGATGTGCGCCAGATCGACCGGCCCCGGGATGTCCGTCACCGCCCGGTACGCCGGGAGGTTCTTGACGAACGGCTCCTTGGGATGCACCGGGTAGATCGGGCCCCGGAAGCCGTAGTCGATCAGGTTCTGGATGATCCGGTAGGGGATCGTCAGCGGCTTGTTCGAAGCGCCGATGACGGCGATCGATCGGGGCCGGAAGAACATGTCCAGGTTCGGCATCGCGTCACGCTCCTGCCCCCGCCCCCCCGGCGGACCTCGATTCCCAGGCGAACAGGGCCGCCCCGAGCGCGCCGACCGACTGCGCCTCGGGCGGCACAATCGGGGTCCGGCCGAGCTTGCCGCCCAGGATCTCCGCCAGGATCGGGCAGTGCTCGGCCACGCCCCCGGTCAACACCACGTCGCTCTCCGGGGCGACGCGCCCCGTCTCCAGCACGCGCTGCGCCACCGACTCGAAAGCGGCGTAGGCCAGCTCCGGCAGCGACGCCCCCTCCCGGATCCGCGAGAGAACCTCGGTCGCCGCGAACACCGTGCAGTAGCTGCCGATCCGGACGTCCCGCCGCGCGGCGGCGCGGGCCAGCCGCTGCAGCTCGCCGAGCTCGACGTCGAGCCGGTGCGCGATCTCCTCGAGGAACGCGCCGGTCCCCGCCGCGCACTTGCGGTTCATCCGGAACCCGAGCTGCCGGCCGTTCGCGTCGAGTTCGATCACCTTGTTGTCCTGCCCGCCGACATCGATCACGGTGATCGCCCGGCGCGCGTGCTGCCAGGCGCCCCGGGCGTGGCAGGCGATCTCGGTCCGCGTCTCGTCGGCGCCCGCGACCACCGACCGGCCGAAGCCGGTCGCGAACAGCCGCGCCACCCGTCCCCGGTCCGCGCCGGCCGCCCGCAGGGCGGCCTCGAGCGAGGCGGCCGAGGCGGCGACGAGGTCCGCGCCCGAACGACGGACGTCGCGCGCCTGCGGCCGGCCGTCCGCGTCGACCACCACCGTCTTCGTGGCCGCCGACCCGACATCGACCCCGGCATACAGCGGTCCGCTCATCCCTGCCTCGTCCAGCCGCCTCCCGGCGCGCGCTCCCGCCCCGCGTCCCGGCTCATCCCCCGAGCTGCTCCACGAACGCCTCGAACTGCGTCCGCACCTGCTCGTCCGAGATGCAGCGCAGGTCGTTCAGGTCGCCGTTGAACGACACGAAGGGAATCCCCATCTCCTTGGCCAGCCGCTCCGGCATGCCGTAGCGGTTGTTCGAGTTGTTGGGGCAGGTCTTCGCGTCGTGCCAGATGATCCCGTCGCAGTGGAACTGCTCGCACATCCGCCGGATGTAGCGCTGCTTGTACTCGTCGTCGCGCACGATGAACAGCTCGGTGTAGGCGCGCGCCATCGATTCGAACGGCTCGGCGGGGTCCAGCGCGTCGAAGATCCAGGAGGAACAGTAGGTGGAGGCGACGACGCAGGTGCGCAGGCCGAGGAACTGCACCGCCATCTCCCGCAGCCGGCCCCAGACCGGCATCCCGTCCCAGTACAGCCGGTGCCGCTCGCCATCGACCGCCGCCACGCCCTTCTCGATCCGCGCCGACAACTCGCCCAGCAGCGCGCGGTAGTACTCGTTGGCCACCGGGAGCCCGCGCAGGACCACCGCCGGTCCCATGTGGATCGTCCCGTCGAAGAACGTCAACGGGCTCGGGCGGTGCGTCGCGGTCTCCAGCGTCTCCCGCCAGAGCCGGCTCGTCTCCCGGGACTCCCGCACCACCTCGCGGAACCGGTCGATGTCCAGCTTCCGGCCCGCGATCGCCTCGAGCTTCGGCGTGATCGCCCGGAGCTGCCCCGCGATCGAATCGATGTGCTCCCGCGTCACCGCGCCGACGCCGCGGAACGACTCGACCCCGAGCACCGGGACGCCCCAGTGGCGGCCGTACCAGGAGAACCAGTCCTTCACGTCGCGGCACTGGTTGGTGTTGTAGACCAGCACGTCGGGTCGCGGGACTCCCTCCAGCTTGTACGCGTCCTGCAACGGCGTCTTGCCCTTGAGGAAGGCGCCGATGTCGGCGGTCAGGTACGAGCAGATGTCCGGGGAGTAGCCGATCGCGTTCGCCGCCGGGATGTAGTCGGTCGCCTGGCGCGTCGCCCCCAGCATCGCCGCGTGGTTCTCCGGGAAGTAGACGACGAACCCCAGCGCGTGGAGCAGCTCCGCCGGGCCGACGCTCGTGCACCAGGCCACCCGGCGCGTCGGGTCCTTCGAGGCCGCGTCGGCCTCGAGGAAGTGATCGGCCATGATCTTCTTCATCAGCTTGGCGGATTCGAGGGGCTTCGGCTTGAGGTCTGCCATCGCGGTCACCTCCGGTCCCCCTGGTGTGGAACGGTCCCCCGAGGTTCGAGCGAGGGCCGACGCTAGCCAACCGCTCCGGGGGTGTCAACCGGGACGAGCCTGCGGGGGCCGGTGCTCGGCCACGCGGCCGAGCGGCTTCCGGCCGCGCAGATCGACAGGATAGCCCTGCGCCGGCGTGGGCGTGGTCGTGGTCGGGGGCGAGGCGCTCGACCGCGCCACCCGGCGCGGCTCGGGCTCAGTACGGGTTGTCGTCCTCGGGCGGCGGCGGGGCGGCCGGCGCCGGGGCGGGCCGGGGACGCGGCG
>JAAZOP010000659.1 GCA_012797735.1 Myxococcales bacterium | reverse complement strand
GGCCGGCGCCGAGGTCCGCGCAGAGGCCGGTGGAGCACTCGCCGTCGGTCGCGCAGCTCTCGCCGAGGCGCCGGCAGGGGTCATCGATCACGCCGTTGCAGTCGTCATCGATGCCGTTGCAGGTCTCGGTCCCCGGGGGGACGCCGCCGGTGCAGGCGCAGTTCGGCAGGTCGGCGATCGCGGCGTTGCAGTCGTCGTCCCGCCCGTTGCACACCTCGGGGCCCGCCGGCGGCGCTCCGTCGCTGCAAGCGCAGAGCGGGCCGAGGCCGTCGTCGGGGCCGTTCCAGCAGTCGTCGTCCACCCCGTTGCAGACCTCGAACTGGACGGGCACGCAGGCGCCGGTGTCGATCAACGCCTGGTTGACGAGGTCGGCGAAGGCGGAGACGCGGGTCATGATGCCCATCCCCGTGCATCCCTCCTCGCCGCGGCTCACGATGCCCGTGACGACGTCCTGGAACAGGATCGGGCCGCCCGAGTCGCCCTGGCAGGTGTTCTCGCCGCGGGTGATGAACTCCTCGGCGCCCAGGACCGTGACGATGTTGCCGTTGCGGCGGTACTTGGTGCCGGCGCTGTACGGGTTGCTGGGGTCGGTCTGTCCGTAGCCGATCGCGGTGATCTCGGCGCCGGCGCGCACGCCGGGCCACGGCAGGAACTCCCAGCGCTTGAAGCCGTGGGTGAAGTCCCGGTCCAGGATCATCACCGCGATGTCGCGCTCCTCGATCGAGGTCCCCGGGGTGGTGCGCGTCTCGACCACCCGGTATTCCTCGACCACGGCGTACATGCTGCCGCCGACCAGCACGTGCCAGCCGGAGGCCGACATGCCGAGCACGCAGTGCTTGGCGGTGAGCGCGACGCGCGGGGCGATGACGCTGGCGGTGCAGCCGGCGCCGCGGTCGTTGTAGATCATCACGACCGGCAGTTCGCCGGTCTCGCGGTATCCATCGACGATCGGCCAGGGGTAGCGGGACACCCAGTCCGCGGGCAGCCCGTCCTGCTCGCACCCCGCGCCGACGAAGAGTCCCAGCAGCACCAGGCCCGCCCGAAGAGTCCGCATCGCGTCCGCCTCCTCCGGCCCCCGTTCCGCAACGGTAGGATAGGCTTCCGCCTCCGGCCGGTCAAACGTCCCGGAACAGGGTCGCGCCGCGGGCTGGCGCGGTCGCTTGACACGTCCCGGGGGCGACCGCAGGATGCGCCCGGGCCCGCGCGCCGGACGCGCCGGCGACCGCGACGCGCCGAAGGAGCCGAGGACGATGGGCGAGACCTATTCCGCGGACGAGATTTTCCGGATCGGCGTCGAGATCGAGAAGAACGGGCGGACGTTCTACGAGGAGGCGGCGCGGCACGCGACGGAACCCGCCTGCCGCAAGCTGTTCGCCGACCTGGCGAGGTGGGAGAACGACCACGTCGCGGCGTTCGAGGAACTGCGGGCCAGGGCGATCGGGGCCCCGGCGGAAGGCCTGGAGGACAACCTCGACCAGACCGCCGCCTACCTCAAGGCCGTCGCCGACACCCACGTGTTCGTGCGGGAGAAGGATCCCGCCGCGCTGGCGCGGCGCGCCAAGACGCCCGCCGAGGCGCTCGAGGCGGCGATCGGCTTCGAGAAGGACTCGGTGGTGGTCTACGGCTCGATGCGGCATCTCGTTCCCGAACGGCTCGGTCGCGACAGGATCGAGGCGCTGATCGACGAGGAACTGCGGCACGTGGCGATGCTGCAGGACCTGCTGGTCCGCCAGCGCGGCTGACCGGCGGCCGGCGCTCGCGCCCGCCCGCCGCGTCCCGCGTTCCGTTGCCCCCGCTGCGCCCCCGAATCATTGACTTCGCGTGCGGAAGTGGTAAGAGCCCGGCTCGCGCGGGGGTCGCGTCGTGACGGGCGAGTCGTGATGGATCACGCGTGCGCCGAGGTGGTGGAACTGCGGGAAGGCGGCTGGGCCGTCGTCCGGGCCGCGGCCCTGCCGATGTGCGGCGGGTGTCACGCGAAGGGGGCCTGCGGGGACTCGCTGTTCGGGGCGTCGGGGACGCGGACGGTGGCGGCCCGCAACGAGGCGGGGGCGCGCGTCGGCGACCTGGTGGCGCTGGAACTGGCGCCGCGGGCCGTGTTGACGAGCGCGGGGGTGCTGTACGGGATGCCGGCGGCGGCGGTGCTGGCCGGCGCGGCGCTCGGGGCGTTCGCGGGACCGGCGTGGCTGGGGCTGGGGCGCGACGCGTCGGCGGGTCTGTTCCTGGCGGCGTTCCTGCTTGCGGCGCTGATCGGCGTGCGCGTGTTGGGCCGGCGGCTCTCGCGCCGGCCGTCGTTCCAGGTGCGGGTGACCGAGGTGCTTCCGGCCGGGGGCGGCGGAGGCGAAGGAGACGGACCGTGCTTGAAGCGGTGTTGATTCCCGCCGCGGTGATGGGCGGCCTGGGCGGCCTGCTGGCGGTGGTGCTGCTGGCGGCGGCGCGGAAGTTCGCGGTCCACGAGGACCCGCTGGTCGCGGCGGTGGAGGCGGCGTTGCCGAACGCGAACTGCGGCGCGTGCGGTTTCGCCGGTTGCCACGACTTCGCGACCAAGGTGGTGGCGACGCGGGACGAGAAGATGTTCTGCCCGCCGGGCGGGAAAGCGACCGCGGCCAAGGTCGGCGGGCTGCTCGGCCTGAAGGTGGAGGGGCGGGATCCCCCCGTCGCCGTGGTGATGTGCCGCGGCTCGCGGGGCGTGGCGAACTACGCGGGCGAGTACGCGGGGCTGGCGGACTGCCGGGCGGCGACGCTGGTCGATGGGGCGACGAAGGTCTGCCCCTACGGCTGCGTCGGACTCGGCTCGTGCGTCCGGGCGTGCAAGTACGACGCGATCGAGATCCGCGACGGGGTCGCGGTGGTGATTCCGGAAAAATGCATCGGCGACGGCGCGTGCGTCAACGCCTGCCCGCGCGGGATCATCCGCATGGCCCCGCGCGCGGTGCGCGTGTACGTGGCCTGCGTCTCGCACGACCCCGGCGCCGCGGTGCGCAAGTACTGCAAGGTGGGGTGCATCGGCTGCAAGCGCTGCGTCAAGGCCTGCACCTTCGACGCGATGCAGTTCGACCGCAACCTCGCGCGCGTGGACCACGAGAAGTGCACCGCGTGCGGCGCGTGCGTCGGCACGTGCCCGCAGAAGGTGATCGAGGACGTGGGTCTCACCGGCGAGGCCCACGCGAAGGCCCATCCACCGCCCAAGGAGAAGAAGCCGGCGGCGGAACCGACCGCGGCGGCCGCGCCGCCCGC
>JAAZOP010000658.1 GCA_012797735.1 Myxococcales bacterium | reverse complement strand
CGGGTGGGGCGGGCGGGCGCCTGGGGCCGCGCGCTGGCGCTCGCCGTCTGCCTGGCCCCGTCGCTCGGGGCCACCTGCGAGCGCGGCGGCGATTCGTGGCCCGGCGGCATCGGCGCGGTGCTCGGGCACTCCTCCGCGGAGCACCGGCTGGTGGTGCGTGAGGTGCCCCCGGACAGTCCGTCGGCGGCGGCGGGGCTGGAGCCGGGGGACGAGATCCTGGCGATCGACGGGCGCGAGGTGGCGGGGTTGTCGGTGCGCGAGGTGGTGGCGGCGCTGCGGGGCGAGGTCGGGTCGCGGGTGCGCCTGCGCGTGCGGCGGGGCGACGCGGAGCGCGAGGTCGAGGTGATGCGGGCGCCGTATCGGGACTGAACCATCGGTTCCGCCGTTCGCGACGATGCGACCGCCTTCTCCGGACCGGACCGGGGGAGGTGGAGACTCCGGCGGGAGAATCGGGGCCGCTGCGGGCCCGCAGACGCGGGCGCGGCGGGGTCAGGACATCTCGACGGCGAGCCGGCGGAAGCCGCGGGCCATCCCCAGCGCCACGGCGGGCGAGGGCGGCAGGGCGCCGCGGTGGCGGCGCAGGTGCTCCTCCAACTCGGCGCGCGCCGTCCGGCTGCCCAGGGCGTAGGCGGCGTACAGATACGCCAGGGCCTCGAAGACGAGGCGCGGCGGGAAGCCGTCCGGGTGGCGCAGCACGTCGGCCTGGCGCCGGATCGTTTCCCGCACGCGGGCGCCTCCGCGGATGGCGGTCGGGTCGTCGGGCGGGGCGGCGCATCCGAGCGGCGCGGGGGTCGGGTCGTCGGTCGCGGTGGTGCGTTCGGTCGTCGGGTCGTGCATCGCTGTTCCTCCTGTCGCGGCGGCGCAGGCCATCGCGGGAGGCGGCCGCGGTGTTGCGTGGCGGGGGACGGGCGATGCGGGTGCGCCCGCAGACTGCGGGGCGGCGGACGACCGCCGAGCGCGAGCAGGTCCACGATCACGATCACGTCCCCGATCACGTTCACGGCCACGTCCGTGATCAGGTTTGGCTGTGCGCCGTCCGACGGCTGGCCGCCGGCGAGGGGCCGGGAACCTGGGGGGTGGCGAGCGCTGGAGCCCCTTGCCGTCGGGGCGGGGGGTGGCTAAGGTCTTGGCGGGTTGCGGGGGCGGCGCGAAGGAACCGCGGCGCGCTCGCGACGGGTGACCCGATGGCGATACGCAAGGTGCTGGTTTATCCGGACAAGCGGTTGCGGGAGAAGGCGCGGCCGGTGGATCGGGTCGATGATTCGATCCGCCGGCTGCTCGACGACCTGGCGGAGACGATGTACGCCGAGCCCGGGGTGGGGTTGGCGGCGCCGCAGGTCGGCGTGGCGCTGCGGGTGTTCGTGATCGATCTCAAGTCGCCGGAGGGGGGCGAGTTGCACGAGTTCGTGAACCCGCGGTTCGTCTCGCGCGAGGGGGAGGTGTCGTGGAAGGAGGGGTGCCTGTCGTTCCCCGGCATCTCGGAGGAGGTGACGCGGGCGAAGCGGGTGGCGCTGGAGGCGCTGGACCGGAACGGCGAGCGGTTCGTGCTGGAGGGGGAGGATCTGCTGGCGGTGGCGATGCAGCACGAGTACGATCATCTGGAAGGGAAGCTGCTGATCGACCACGTGTCGTTCCTCAAGAAGCGGCTGATCCGGCGGGAGATGGCGAAGCTCGCGGCGGAGCGCGGGGCGGCGGCCGGGGCCGAGGTGCGGTGAAGCCGCGGATCGTGTTCCTGGGCAGTCCGGAGGCGGCGGTGCCGTCGCTGCGGGCGGCGGTGCGGGTCGGCGAGGTAGTGGCGGTGTTTTCGCAGCCGGACCGTCCGGCGGGGCGGGGACGCCGGTGCTGCGCGCCGCCGGTGGCGGTCGCGGCGCGGGCGTTGGGGTTGGCGGTGCACCAGCCGCCCGGGGTGCGCAAGCCCGAGGTCCGCGCGCTGCTCGATGCGTTGCGTCCGGACGTGCTGCTGGTCGTGGCCTACGGCCGGATCCTGCCGCCGGCGATCCTGGAGGCGGCGCCGCGCGGGTGCGTCAACGTGCATTTCTCGCTCCTGCCGCGGCACCGCGGGGCGGCGCCGGTGGCGCACGCGATCCTGGCGGGCGACGAGCGGACCGGGGTGACGTTGATGCGGCTGGACGAGGGGCTCGACACGGGGCCGGTCTTCGCGCAGCGGGAGACGCCGATCGGGCCGGAGGAAACGGCGGGGGAGTTGACGGAGCGGCTGGCGGCGATCGGGGCCGAGATGGTGGAGGCCGAGCTGCCGCGGTGGGTGGCCGGGGAGGTCGAGGCGCGGCCGCAGCCGGCCGAGGGTGCGACGCTCGCCCCGCCGCTCGACAAGTGCGACGGGGCGATCGCCTGGGACCGGCCGGCGGTGGAGGTGCACCGGCGGATCCGGGCGGTGACGCCGTGGCCCGGGGCGTTCGGGTATCTCGAGGGGCGGCGGATCATCGTGCATCGGGCGCGGCTGCTGCCGCACGTGGCCTCGCCGGGGCCCGGCGTGGTGCTCGTCCAGGGCCGGCGGCTGGCGGTTGGGGCGGCGGACGCATGCCTCGAACTGATCGAGGTGCAGCGCGAGGGGGGCAAGCGGGTCGATGCCGGTTGTTTTCTCGCGGGGTGCTGTCCGGAGCCGGGGGCGCGGGTGTGTCCCGAGCCGCCGGCGCGGGGAGGGTGAGGCGATGGCGGTCTACAGCAAGCGCGGCGACGACGGCACGACGGCGCTGCTCGGGGGCGAGCGGCGGTCGAAGGACGACCTGCGGATCGAGACCTACGGAACGCTCGACGAGCTGAACTCGGTGTTGGGCCTGGCGGCGGCGCGGTGTCCCGATGCGGCGGCGGGCGGGGCGGTGCGGGCGATCCAGGGCGACCTGTTCGCGCTGTCGGCGCGGCTGGCCGCTCCCGGGACGGAGGCCGCCGGGGTGCCGTTCGACGAGGCGCGGGTCACGGCGCTCGAGGCGATCCTCGACGAGGTCGACCGGCGGTGCGGGCCGTTGCGGAGCTTCGTCCGTCCCGGGGGGCACGAGGCGGCGGCGTTGCTGCACGTGGCGCGGGCGGTGTGCCGGCGGGCCGAGCGGCGGCTGGTGGCGTTGCACCGGGCGGAGCCGGTCGAGCCGTTGTACCTGCGCTACCTGAACCGGCTGGCGGACGCGCTGTTCGCGTTGGCGCGGCAGGTGAACCACGCGGCGGGGTTCGGGGACGAGGCGGTGCGATAGCGTCGCGCGCGCGGGAGGGGGACGGGGCGCTCAGCGCAGGATATTGAAGACGACCCGGCGGTTCTTCGCGCGGCCCTCGGGGGTCGAGTTCGGGGCGATCGGGAGCGACTCGCCGAAACCCTCGGAGGAGAGCCGGTCGGCCGGGATGCCGTGGCGTTCGACGAGGCGCCGGACGACGGCGGCGGCGCGCTGGCGGGACAGTTCGAGGTTGTGTCGGGCGGTGCCGCGGTCGTCGGTGTGCCCCTCCACGCGGATGCGGAGTTCGGGGTGGGCCTGGAGGATCGCGGCGACGTCGGCCAGGACGGCGTCGCTCTCGGGGAGGATCTCGTCCGAGTTGGTGCGGAAGAGGATCGGGCGCAGGATGGCGATCTCGGCGTCGCCCCGGCGGGCGAAGTCGGGACAGCCGTCGTCGTCGTCGGTGCCGTTGACGGTTTCCGGTTCGGCGGGGCAGTCGTCGTCGCGGTCGGGGATGCCGTCGTCGTCGTTGTCGGGATCGGGGCAGCCGTCGTCGTCGGCGAAGTCGTCGTCGTCTTCGGCCTGATCCGGGCAGCGGTCGGCGGCATCAACGATCGTGTCGCCGTCGGCGTCGCCCTCGGGACAGCCGTCGTCGTCGTCGGTGCCGTTGACGGTCTCCGGCTCGTTCGGGCAGTCGTCGTCGTCGTCGTCGATGCCGTCGCCGTCGTTGTCGGGGTCGGGGCAGCCGTCGTCGTCGGTGAAGCCGTCGGGGTCCTCGCGTTCCTGCGGGCAGTCGTCGTCGTCGTCGGGGACGCCGTCGCCGTCGTTGTCGGGGTCGGGGCAGCCGTCGTCGTCGGCGAAGTCGTCCTCGTCCTCCTCTTCCATCGGACAGCGGTCGTCGTCGTCGGCGATGCCGTCGCCGTCGGCGTCGGGCGGGCCGGGGGGCGGCGGCGGGGCGGTGTAGCCGACCTCGAGGAAGACGCGGGCGGTGGGGGCGGTGTAGCCGCGCGTCAGGCCGGCGCCGGCGCCGGCGGAGGCGATCCAGCCGCAGGGGAAGCGCCAGCGGACGCCGGCCGACGCCTCGAGGGGGCTGCGTTCGACTTCGCCGAAGAGGTCGGCGGCGGGGGTGGCGCCCCAGACCTCGCCGGCGACGTCCAGGGCGCCGACGTCCCAGCCCGCGAGGTCGGCGAGCGGGACGACGACGCCCAGCGCGTAGGTCAGTTCGTCCTCGACGGGCAGCCCGGCGATCGCGGCGTTCTGGCGGACGCGGTAGCCCAGATCGAGGGCGAGGCCGAACCAGTCGGTCTGCACGTCGAGGATCAGGCGGGGGTCGAAACCGGCCGTGCCGCCGGACGCGAACGCCGCGGCATCGCCGGTGCCGAAGCGGGCGGTGGCGCCGAGGGCGAGGCCGAGGACATCGCCGAAGCGGGCGGGCCAGGCGGCCTTGAGGTCGAGACGCAGATCGCCGACGGCGGCGACGGAGAGGTCGTCGAGGGCGAGGGAGGTGGCGCCGGTCTGGACGAGGACGAAGGGCAGGCCGAGGCCCACTTCGAGGATGTCGAGGAATCCGACCGAGCCGAGCAGGTGGGCGTTGAGGCGATGCGCGACGATGCGCTCCTCGACGACCCCGTCGCGGCCGGCGACGAGCGGCGCGTGGGCGTAGTCGAAGAAGGCGCGGACGCTCCAGGAGAGGTGCGGTTGGGGTGTGGAGCGCTGGACGACGAATCCGTCGAGCGGGCCGGGAGCGGGCTGGAAGGCCTCGGCGTCGATCGCACCCGAGAGGTCCTGGGCGCGGGCGGCGGGCGCGAGGAGGGCGGCGAGGACCAGGGCGAGGGCGGAAAGCGGTCGCCGGGTGGGCGGCGGCGCCGGCG
>JAAZOP010000657.1 GCA_012797735.1 Myxococcales bacterium | reverse complement strand
GCGGAGACCGGACGCGACGTCGAGTGGTGGGGTCCGCTGGTCCTGGGGCTGGCCGCCGCGGCGCTCGGCGCCGGCGGCGGCTGGGCGCTCGCCGACGCCGCGGAACGCCGGGATCTTGCCGCACGCTCCGCCACGGCCGCGGAACACGATCGTCGGGCCGACGAGGCGGGGCTGCTCGAGACGACCGGCTGGACCCTGGTCGGCGCCGGCGCCGCCGCGCTGGCCGGCGCCGCGGTGTGGTTGGCGCTCGAGCTGGCCGGGGCCTGAGAGTCCGCGGCGGACGACGGCCGCGCGCCGCACCTCGTCCCGGCGGGTCCCGGCCTGGCGGGGTTCGGCGTCGCGTTCTGAGCGGGGACGGAGGACGGCGTGCGGGCGAGGGCAACGCGAGCGGGCGGGGGATGGGGCGGGAGGGCGGCGCGTCTCCGCGTCGACGTCCTCGTGGCGTGGTCCTGTCTCGCGGCGACGACCTGTGCCCCCTTCGAGGGCTCGTTCGAGGTGATCGTCACGGTGGACCCGGGCGACCTCCGGTTCGAACGGCTGCGGATGGAACTGGCGCTCGACACCGGGATCGGCGTCTGGGAGCGCTCCCTGTCCGGCCCCGGCACGGTCCGCCTCGAGCCGGGCGGGACGTGGGGCGGCGCATTGATCGCCTGGGGCGTGCGCGGTCCCGAATCGGCGCCGGAGGTCGTCGCCTACGGGGAGGCGAGCGGCCTCATCGGCGCGACGAGAGTCGAACTCACGTTGCGTCCGGCTTCGGACCCGGACGGCGACTGGGTACCGACCGGCACGCCCGAGGAGGACAACTGCCCGACGACGCGCAACCCGCTCCAGCGCGACGAGGACGACGACGGCGTCGGGGACGCGTGCGACGTCTGTCCGACGGTCGAGGATCCGGACCAGCGCGACGGGGACGGCGACGGCACGGGCGATGCGTGCGAGGCGGCGGAGTGCGGCGACGGCGTGCGGCAGCCGGCGGAGGAGTGCGACGACGGGAACCGGACGCCCGGCGACGGCTGCTCGGGCGACTGCCGGGCGGAGGTCTGCGGGAACGGCGCGATCGACCCGGGAGAGGGTTGCGACGACGGGAACCGGGCGCCCGGCGACGGCTGTTCCGAGGACTGCGCGCACGAGCCGGTCCGGACGGAAGTGACGAACGCGACGTGCGGCGCTCCGCGCGCCGCCGAACCGTCGCCGGGGCGGCCGTGGCTGCTGCGGTTCGCCGACGCGGGCGCGTCCGATCCGGGCGCGTGCGACCTGGTCCTGCAGGAGGTGAACGGGACGACGGGCGCCGCCGGGCCGGTGGTGGTCGCGGGCCGGGGGCGGGAGACGGAACCGCTGGGCTTGGCGGCGGGCGGTGCGGGAGCGTTCGGCGTGCTGTGGTTCGAACGGGTCGACGGCAGCGGGGGAGGCCCTTGGCGGTTGCGGGCCTCGTCGGTGCCGTTCGACGGAACGCCGCCGGGCACGCCGGAGGTGGTCGCGGAGTTCGCGACGAATGCCGCCCGAGGGTGGGGGACCTGGTCGGGCGAGCCGGCGGCGATGCTCTTCGAGCGGCCGGCGGAGCCGGCGTTCGGGCGGTGGGTCGAGATCGCCGGCTGGCCGCCGGCGACGGGCGCGACGGCGAGCCAGGAGCGATTCCTGGATGTGGACCTGGCGGCGGGAGCGCGGCGGCCGTCGGGGGGCTGGGTGGCCGCGTGGTTCGGTGTCGGCGAGGCCGCCCCGTGGCTCGGTTCCGTCCTGTGGATCCGGCGCTTCGACGCCGAGCGGCGGGCGGCGGACGCGGCCGAGTTGCACCGGGAGACGCTCGCGGCGGTGGACCGCGTCTGGGCGGTCCACGAGCCGTCGGCGGACGTCTACCTGGTCGGCGCGACCGACGGCCTGTCCACGCAGTGGTATCGGCTCGGTCCGACCGGCGGCGAACCGGACGGACCGCTGGCGGGGGCCGCGCTGCCGTGGAACGCGCAGGTGCTGGCGCCGGGCGACGGCACGCTGCTGGCGGCCTGGACGCGGGTCGAAGGCTCGAACTGCACGCTGCGGGTCCAGCCGCTGGACGGCTACGGATCGCCGTCGGGGCCGGAGCGGTCGGTGATCCTCGGCGTCGGCGCCGACCTCGCCTCGTGCGGCGCCGATCTCCTTCCGCTCTCGGACGGCCGCGTGCTGCTCGTCTGGAGCTACGGCTGCTCGGACCGCGGGGTCCCCGTGTACTTCCTCGGCTGGTGGCTGCTGGCGTCCGCGGCGGCCCTGCCGTGACGTGACGTGACGGTGCAGCGGCGGCCGGGCGGCTGGGTCAGGCGCCCGGCGCCGGCGCCGGCG
>JAAZOP010000656.1 GCA_012797735.1 Myxococcales bacterium | reverse complement strand
CGTCGCGGCCGCCTCGCGGCGCGCGGTGCCGGCGTCCTCGACGGCGGCACGGCCCGCGTCGTCGGCCGGCGGCTGCGTCCTTCCCTCGAACAGGTCGCCGGCGACCTCGGGGGAGGCGGTCGCGTCGGTCGCCGGGAGCGCCGGCGCATCGTCGCCGGACGCATCGACCTCCTCGACCGGCGCAGGGATCTGCGAGCCCGCCAGCCCGCCGCTCGGCGGATGCTCTCGCGGGGCCGTCTTCGGTTCGCCCCGCAGGAAGAAGTACGCGCCGGCGCCGCCCGCGGCGAGGAGGGCGGCGGCGACGGCGAGAACCGGCCAGAGCCGGAACTCCCGGCGCGGCGGTTGGGATTTCGCGGCGACCGAGGCCAGGGCCGTGGCGATCTGGAACGGTTCGCCCGCCGCCTCGGCGCTCGACCCGACCGGCGAGACGGAGGTTCGGCGTTGGGTGGCGGCGTCGAGCGTTGGGTCGGCCCCGAGCGACGGCGTCGACGGGACAACCGGCGCGGACCCGGGAGGCGACGGGCGCGACACGCGGGCGGCGCCGTGCCCGGGCGGCACCGACGAGACGCGCGGCGCGGGGGTGAGCGGGCGCGCGGGTACGAAGGCCGCCAAGCTCGCCGCCAGCGCCTCGGCGGTCGGCACCCGCTGGTCGCGGTCCTTGTGCATCGCCCAGGCCACCGTCTCCGAGATGCCGACCGGGAGGCCCGGAACGACCGACGACAGGGGCGCGCACGTTCCGTCCAGGATTCGCGTCACCAGATGCTCGAAGGTCCGCCCGTCGAACGGAAACGCCCCCGAGAGGGCGCGGTACATCACGATCCCCATCGCATACAGGTCGACCCGGCCATCGACGTCCTTCTCGCCCCGCAACTGCTCCGGCGCCATGTAGTGCGGGGTTCCCAGCGCGCTGCCGCTCTGCGTGATCGCCTGCGAGGTGGAGCCGAGCGCCTTGGAGATGCCGAGGTCGACGAGCTTGACGACGGTCGCGCCGTTGGGCTTGTGGGCGATGAAGATGTTCTCGGGCTTGAGGTCGCGGTGGATGATGCCGCGCGAGTGGGCGTGTCCGAGCGCTTCGAGCACGTCGAGGACGATGGGGATCAGCTCCTCGAACGGCAGCCGCTGGCCCGGGGCCTGCTCGAGCCGCGCGGCGAGCGTGTCCCCTTCGAGGAACTCCATCACCAGGAACGGGACGCCGTCCTCGCCGACGCCGAAATCGAGCACTTCGACCACGTTGGGGTGCTCGATGCGCCCCGCCGCACGCGCCTCGCGCTGGAAGCGGCGGACGACCTCGGGGTCCGACGTGTAGACGGGCAGAAGCCGTTTGACCGCCACGCGCCGGTCGATGTGCAGGGCCCGGGCGTCGTAGACCGCGCCGATGCCGCCGACGGCGATCAACCGGTCGAGGCGGTAGCGGCCGCCGACGACGGCCGTGCCGATCACCTGCTGCGTCGAAGGGCAGATCACGACCCCCTCGGGGTGCTCGAATCCGCATGCGGAGCACGGCCGCATCGGCAGCATCGTCCCAGCCTAGCACGGCGACGGGCCGGATGGGAAAACCGCCGCCCGCCACCGTTCCCTCGTTCGATGACCGGCGGTCCGGGGCCGTTCATCCGCCGGCGCGGTCGAGGCGACGGTACGCCGGGACGCGCCGCAGACCCGCTCCGGGGGCGTCGCACCGCGGGGCGGGAAGCGTGCGTAGCGCCGTCCGGCCGCGGGCGCCGGCGGCGGAAGGCGATCGCCGCGATCTCCGCCGTTTGACCGGCCGATGCGGGTGGCCCACAATCGTTTCCGCACGGGGCGTCGTGCGAACGGAGGCACCGATGCGTCTGTCCACTGGGTGGGTCTGGGGGGTGTGGCTGTCAGCGGTCGGGTGCGCGGAGTCCTCGAGCCTCGTCGCCGACGCGCGCGAGGCCGCCGCCGGGGACGATGCCGCGGCGGGCGACGAGGCGGGCGGCGAGGACGGCGAGCCGGTCGAGGCGGACGGCGACGGCGCGGACGACGCCGGCGGCTGCCGGCCGGGGTGGGTCGATTGCTCCGGGACCTGCGTCGATACGAACAGCGATCCGGCGCACTGCGGCGGTTGCGGTCTGGCCTGTCCGGCGGGCATGGTCTGCAACGAGGGTGCCTGCGCGTCGACCTGTCGTCCCGGCCTGGAGAACTGCCTGGGTGCCTGCGTCGACACGAACAGCGATCCGGCGCACTGCGGCGGTTGCGGGCGCGCCTGCGACGACGACGAGGAGTGTCGGGCCGGCGTCTGCGTCTGCGTGCCGGCCTGTGCGGGCCGGGCGTGCGGGGACGACGGTTGCGGCGGGAGCTGCGGCACCTGCCCGGCCGGCTCGATCTGCGGTGCGGACGGGCGGTGCACATGCGTGCCGGCCTGTGCGGGCCGGGCGTGCGGGGACGACGGTTGCGGCGGGAGCTGCGGCACCTGCGGTCCCGGCCGCGAATGCGACGCCGCGGGACAGTGCGTCTGCGACGACGCCCTGCCGCCCGGCTGGCCGACCGACCTGCGTCCCTGGGCGCACAACCCGCTGCTCGTCCCCACCCGCGCCGACGCGTTCCAGGGCGAGGACAACGTCTACGCTCCCGACATCCACCGCTGGGGAGACGTCTGGATCATGTTCTACGGCGGCCAGGGCGGCGACGGCCACGACCGGATCTTCCTCGCCTGGTCCCGGGACGGGATGGAATGGCGCAAGTACGCCGACGACGACCGCCCGCGTCCCGTCCTCGACGTCGGTTCCTCGAACCACGTCAACGACCCGAGCGTGGTGGAGGCCGGCGGCGTCTGGCGCATGTACTACACCGACGCACCGGTCGCCGAGGAGGACCGGATCTGGCTGGCCGAGGCGACGCACGTGCACGCCTTCGCCAAGGTCGGCGAGGTGCTGGGTCCCGGCCCGGCCGGCTCGTGGGAGGAACGGAAGGTCGGCCGGCCGTCGGTGCTCTACGAGGGCGGCGTGTACAAGATGTGGTACGACGGAACGGGCAGCAGCGGTCGCCACGTGGGCTACGCCACGTCGTCCGACGGCCGTACCTGGACGCGCCATCCCGACAACCCGGTGTTCCGCAACGCGGGCGCGGTGGACGTGCAGAACGTCGGCGGCGTGTACGTGATGCTGCGCGAGGCGGGCGACGGGACGTACTGGGCGACGAGCGTCGACGGCACGTGTTGGGTCGATCGCGGTCGGTTGTTCGGCCTGTCGGGAGCGGCCTACGACGCCTACGGCCAGGTGACCCCGCACCTGCAGCTCGACGGCGGCGCGGTGCGGGCGGTGTGGTTTGGCGGCGCGTCGGTGGCCAGTTGGAACCGCAACCGGATTGCGGCGGCGTTTCCCGGCGGGGCGGCGCCGGCCGCCGGTGGCGGTTGCAGCGCCTGCATCCCGTGGGGCTGGTCGTGCGCGTT
This sequence comes from Myxococcales bacterium, assembly GCA_012797735.1. Classification (GTDB taxonomy): domain Bacteria; phylum Myxococcota_A; class Polyangia; order DRWM01; family JAAZOP01; genus JAAZOP01. The sequence goes on along the minus strand of JAAZOP010000656.1, from coordinate 6,474 downwards.
GGCCTGCCACGGCGCGGGGTTCGACGACGGACGGTGCGGCGCCCCCGGCAGCACGAACCCGTCGGCCTGCTGCGCCTGTTCCGACGACGGTTGCCAGGGATGCACGCCGGGGTTCGCCGACTGCCAGGCGGCGTGCGTCGGGGCGGGCCGCGGCGGCGGGTGGTGCGTGCACGCCGGCAGCAGCGATCCGTCGCGCTGTTGCGGCTGCCTGCCTTGACCCGGCCGACGGCGCCAGCGATTGCCGCGGGTTGCCGGCGCACGCCGATCTTGCTTGCCAACCCGCCGTCATGTGAGTATACGTCCGCGCCGGCCGGGGCACCGGGCCCCGGTCCTCTTCCGCGGGCGCGGGGCGTCGAGGGGAGTGGAACGATGGCACGAGTCACCGTCGAGGATTGCCTGGAGCACGTGGAGAACCGCTTCGCCCTGGTGATCCTGGCCGCCCAACGGGCGCGGCAGCTGATGAAGAAGGCGCCGCAGCTCGTGGCGAGCCGGAACCGGCCGGCGGTGACGGCGCTGCGCGAGATCGCGGCGGGCCGCGTCCGGCCGCGCGTTTCCGTCCGCCAACTGATCGACGAAGTGATTCGCGAACAACATCGGTAGGGACGATCGCCCGGACGCGCGCTCCGCGGGCGTCGCCCCCGGGGCGCGCGATTCGGCCGGGCCGGTGTGCGTCTCGTGGCCCGCGACTGGCGGGGCGGCCGGGCGCCGCTTGCCACTCGTGCGCCGCCTGCGGTAGTTGTCGGAGCGGGACGGAGGGCGAGGTGACCGACGGCGAAGACAGCGGAACGGAGGAGGAACGGGCGGAGGCGCAGCGCGCGCAGGAGCAGCGCGACGCCGCGGCGGCGCTGAAGGGCGAGGACACGGGGCTGGTTTCGCTCGACGGCGAGATGCCGGCCAACGTGATCGTCGTGCCGCTCGAGGAGACGGTCCTGTTCCCGGGCATGACGGTGCCGGTGGTCTATCCGCCGGGGCCGGTGCGCGAGGCGGTGGATTTCGCCGCCGGCCAGGGGTCGTTCGTGGCCTTCGTGCCGCGGCGGACGCCGCGCGAGATCGATGCCGAGACGCCGAAGGAGGCGATCTTCAACCCGGACGAGTTGCTGCCGGTGGGAGTGCTGGCCCGCATCCTCAAGTCGCTGAACATGCCCGGCGGCAACCGGTCGTACTTCCTCGCCTGCATCCAGCGGCTCGTGGTCGCGCGCTACCTCCGGACCCAGCCCTACCTGATCGCGCGGGTCTCCTACCCGGTCGATCGGGTGCCGGACGACAAGGAGTTCCAGGCGCTGTGGCGGGCGGCGAAGGCGTCGCTGGCCGAGCTGCTCAAGGAGATTCCCGGACTGCCGGAGGGTTTCTCGATCGCCGCGGCGAATCTCGAGGGGCCGGCGCAGCTCACCGACTTCGTCGCCGCACACCTCGACCTGCGGCGCGAGGAGCGGATCGAGCTGCTGCAGACGGTCGATCTGCCGCGGCGGCTGCGCCAGGTGACCGAGGCGCTGAACCGGGAGCTGGAGCTGGCGCGGCTGGCCGGGAAGATCCGCGAGGAGATCCGGGCGAAGATCGAGAAGAGCCAGCGCGAGTACTACCTGCGCGAACAGATCAAGGCGATCCGCAAGGAGCTGGGCGAGGAGGTCGACCAGAAGGAGCTGGCGCTCAAGGAGCTGGCCGACCGGATCGAGCAGCGCGGCCTGCCGGAAGCGGCGGCGAAGCGCGCGCGCGACGAGCTCCGGCGCCTGGAGATCCTGTCGCCGGAGTCGCCGGAGTACAACGTCGTCCGATCGTACCTGGAGTGGATGACCGAGCTGCCGTGGGCGGCGGAGACGGAGGACGTCACCGACCTGCCGCGCGCCCGCGCGGTCCTCGACGAGGACCACTACGGCCTGCAGGAGGTGAAGGAGCGGATCGTCGAGTTCCTCGCGGTCCGGAAACTGCGGCCCGACCAGAAGGGGGCGATCCTGTGCTTCTCGGGCCCGCCCGGCGTCGGCAAGACGTCGCTCGGCCAGTCGATCGCCCGCGCGCTCGGACGCAAGTTCTTCCGGTTCTCGCTCGGGGGGATGCGCGACGAGGCGGAGATCAAGGGGCACCGGCGGACGTACATCGGCGCGATGCCCGGCAAGATCCTGCAGGGGCTGCGGACGGTCGGCGTGCGCAACCCGGTGTTCATGCTCGACGAGATCGACAAGCTGGGCCAGGACTGGCGCGGCGACCCCTCCAGCGCGATGCTCGAGGTGCTCGACCCGGCCCAGAACGCCAACTTCCTCGACCACTACGTCGATGTCCCCTTCGACCTGTCGCGCGTGATGTTCATCTGCACCGCGAACATCAAGACCCAGATCCCGGCGCCGCTGCTGGACCGGATGGAGGTCATCGAGCTGCCGGGGTACATCCTCGAGGAGAAGGTGCAGATCGCCCGCCGCTACCTCTTCCCGCGGCAGCGCGACGCGCACGGCCTGTCGAAGCAGCAGCTCGTCTTCCAGCCCGCGGTCTACCCGCGGATCATCGATGGCTGGACCCGCGAGGCCGGGGTGCGGGAGCTCGAGCGGCGGATCGGCCGGATCGCGCGCAAGGTCGCCGCGCGGGTCGCGGCCGAGGAAATCCAGCGGGCGACGATCGCCGCCGGCCAGCTCGAGACCTACCTCGGACCGCGCCAGTTCTTCGCCGACGAGCTCCGCCGCGCCCTGCGCCCCGGCGTCGTCGTCGGCCTCGCCTGGACCCCCGTCGGCGGCGAGATCATGTTCATCGAATCGACCCGCATGCCCGGCCGCGGCAACTTCAAGGTCACCGGACAGCTCGGCGAGGTGATGTCCGAGTCGGCGCAGCTCGCCCTCTCGTTCGTCCGCCGCCACGGCGCGGAGTTCGAGATCGAGCCCGAGGTGTTCGAGAAGTCCGACCTGCACGTGCACTTCCCGGCCGGCGCCACGCCGAAGGACGGCCCCAGCGCCGGGATCGCCATCACCACCGCCCTCGTCTCGCTGCTCGGCTGGAAAAAGGGCCGCAAGATCCGCCCCCGCCTCGCGATGACCGGCGAGATGACCCTGCGCGGCGAGGTGCTCCCCGTGGGCGGCATCCGGGAGAAATGCCTGGCCGCCAAGCGCGCCGGCGTGCGCGAGGTGATCGTCCCCCGCGAGAACCGCCGCAACGTGCTCGAGATCCCCAAGCACATCGTCCGCGGCCTGCGCTTCCACTACGCCGCGACCTACGACGACGTGCTCAAGGTCGCCTTCTGACCGACGGCCTTCCGAATCCGTCGCGGGACGCGACGAAACCCTCGACCCTCGACCCACCGGCCTGTTGGCCGCGGCGGCCGGTCGCGCGAGGACGCGGAACCGCGCCGCTCAGGGTCCGGCGCCGGGTAGCCCGATCCAGCGCGTGTTCCACGTCTCGAGGTACTCGCGGTAGTCGGGGTCGTCCCGGTACGGCCACTCCGCGGGGTCGTACGGGTAGCGCTCCATCCCGTGGAACGGCAGCGGCTCGATCGTGTCGGTCACCTGTCCGAACGGGTGGAACTTCAGCGTGTAGAACACGTCGGCCAGCAGGAACGCCCGTCGCGTCGTCCCCGGGGCCTGCGGCGGCGCGGGGAACTCGAACACCAGCTCGTCGCCGTGCGCCATCAGCACGAACCGGTCGTCGGCCGCCGCGAGCAGCGGCCGCACGTCGCCGTAGCGCGTGTAGCGTCCCGACAACAGCGCGTTCGGGTTGACCGGCAACGCGGCGTCGTCGGCCCGCACGGGGTGCTCGAGCGTGCTGCCTTCGACGCGCGCCGCCCCGCCGAAACGCAGCTCGGCCCGCGTCGGATCGACCCGCGTCACCGCCGGCTCCACCGGGGGCGCGTCGGACAGCCGGACCGCATCGAGCGCGTCGAGCACCGACGGCTGGTGGGCCATCGTGATCCGCAGCCGCGAGTCGTCCGCGGACAACAGCCCGCCGAGATCGACGACCCAGCTCCGCACGTCCCCCGAGCTCTTGCCGGCCACGAGCGCCTCGCGCCAGCCCCCGTTCCCGTCCGGCACCTCGAGCGTGGTGCCGGCCGAGTACGGCGGCGTCTGGGCGTCCCGCAGGTCGAGGTAGTTGCCCCACGAGGTGATCACGAGCCGGGCGTGCTCCGGATGGGCGAGCGGCCCGAAATCGACCACCACGCGGCTCCACCCGGTCCGCTCCACCGGCAGCGGCACCCCGTCCGGCTCCGAGACCTCCGCCCGCACGTCGCGCCCGTCGTCCGCCGTCGCCGCGATCGGCGGCCGCAGCGGACCCACCGACAGGAACTCCCGCGAGGCGAACCGCTCGAGCTGGCTCGTCGCGTTCCATTCGTTGAACACGTCGTACCCATCCGGCACGTCCACGACCAGCAGCGCCGCCTCGTCGAAGTACGACGATTCGAAGATCACCTCCCGCGCCTTCATCCGGTACACGCCGTCCACCGGCGCGAAGTCGCCCAGCTCGTAGACGTTCGTGTCGTAGTACGCCGGCCGGAAGAACGGCAGCCCCTTGGCCAGCACCGAGCCCGACAGGTCGGTGGCGTAGCGGTACTCGCGACCGTCCCAGAGGTAGACGTACGGACAGCTCCCCCGGCCGCGGAAGTACGGGATGGGCGTGCAGGCCGAGACGTCCCAGCGGCAGTCGACGCAATCCAGCGTCCCCATGCCGTAGCCCAGGCTCCCGCAGTCGCGCGGCGGCGTGACGTCGCGCTCGCACTGCTCGATGCCCGTCACCCGCCCGTCGCCGCACACGTCCGGCGTTCGTTCGGACGATCCGCCGTCGGGGTCGCAGGCGTCGCCGATGCCGTCGCCGTCGGCGTCGCGCTGGTCCTGGTCCGGAGCGTCGGGGCAGCCGTCGGCCGCGTTCGGGATCCCGTCCCCGTCGCGATCCGGGTCGCACGGGTCGCCGATGCCGTCGCCGTCGGCGTCGCGCTGGGCCGCGTCGGCGACGCTCGGGCAGCGGTCGTCCTCGTTGGCCAGACCGTCGCCGTCCACGTCGCCGTCGCACGGGTCGCCGGCGCCGTCCCCGTCGGTGTCCTGCTGGGTCGGGTCGTAGATCGTCGGGCAGTCGTCGAACGGGTCGGCGATCCCGTCGCCGTCGCCGTCGTCGAGGTGCAGGGTGCCGGTCTCGGGCGAGCCGCCTCCGTCGAAATCCGGGCCGCCGCCGCCCGTCACCGGACCCGGCGGACAGCCGAGCGCCAGCGCCGTGAGGCCGAACAGTCCGGCGAGGCGGTTCGCCGCCCGCGATCGCACCGGTCGGCCTTTTCTCATCGAGTCGCCTTCCTCCGCTTCGCTGCCTGCGCGGCGCAGCGTCGTCCCGCCCGCCGCGCCGCCGCGCCGATTCTGCTCCGGGACGGGACGGCCGGGGAAGCCGGATTCGACCTCAGTCGGACGGCGGCGTCACCCCCGGCGGAGGAGGCGGCGGCGCGCCGGCCTCCCCCGCACCCTCGGCAGGATCCCGGGCCGGCGCCGGGGGCGCCGGGGGCGCGGGCGACGGGAACACCGTCGGCGTCTCGATCCCGAGCAGCCGATCGATGCGCTCGCCGAAATTCTCCACCGGCACCGCCCCGGACAGCCGCCGGCCGTTGATGAAGGTCGTCGGCACGCCGTTGACGCGCAGCCGATCGGCCTCCGCCGCGTCCGCCGCGACCTGCTTGCGGATCGACTCGCCCCGCAGGTCCGCGCGAAACCGTTCGACGTCCAGGCCGAGCTCCCGGGCGAGGCGGATCGGGAACTGCGGTCGTTCCCGCAGCAGCTCCTGGTTCTCGAACAGCCGCTCGTGGAACGCGAGAAACTTCCCCTGCCGGTGCGCCGCCAGCGCCGCTACCGCCAGCTCGTCCGCGCCGGGATGCACGTTCCGGAACCGGTAGACGATCCGGATCCGATCGCCGTACGCCGCGCGGAGCTGCGCCAGCACCGGCTCGAGTCGCCGGCAGAACGGGCAAAGGTACTCGGTGAAGACGACCAGCGTCACCGGGGCGTCGGCCGGCCCGATCGAAGGACTCCAGGCCGGAAGCGAGACGTCGAGGATCTCCTCCTCGGCCGCGGGGGGGCCGGCCGCGGCTCCCTGCGCCGCCGCGGAGGTCGCGAAGAGCAGCGCGAGGGCGGCGGCAAGCGGTCCGAGGAGGCGAAAACCGGATGTCGTGCTCGTGGCTGGTTTCAACATGTCGCCTTCGATAGCAGATCCGGCTCCCGGATTCACTCCGCAAGGAGGGGGCCGGCGGATCACCGGCGGTTCGCGGGGAACGGGCCGACGTGACGATAGCGACCGCTCGCCGGGCCGCCGGCGCATCCAACCGTCCGCCCATCGCGGCCCCGACGTCGTGAGAACGTCGGCCGCGTCGCGCGACGTCCGGGCCCCCGCCGGGTAGCGTCAAGAGTTTTGTGTCAGGAGCAGAAAGGGGGTAGTTACTCCTTGCGAGCTGTTCTCGTGGGTGAAGATCGCGAAGAGGATGCGGTCCATGCTGGTTTGGTCGGAGAAGACACCCATCGGCCTGGTGCGGCG
>JAAZOP010000655.1 GCA_012797735.1 Myxococcales bacterium | reverse complement strand
GCCAGGACCGCGACCGCCACGCGCGGGTCGCCGCCGGCCGCCCGGTACGGCGCCGAGACGGCCCGGCCCCGGGCGACCGCCTCCTCCAGCGGAATCCGCGCCAGGAACGCCGCGGCGTCGGCCTCCGACGACGGCGGATGCCGCTCGAGCAGCGTGCCGCGGTCCTCCGGCCGCCGGCGCACCTCCTGCACCGCCTCCTCGCCCGCGGGATCGACCAGCGCGGCGGCCGCGTGGCCGTCGAACAGATGGTAGACCACCGACAGGAACGCCTCGCGCTGCCCGGACGAGAAACGCGCGATGCCGCCCTGGGGCAACGCCAGCACCGAATCGATCGATTGCACCGAACGCTCGACGTCGTGCTCCACGAAACCCGCCCCCTCCCGGGCGAGCGCGACGAGCAGGTCGGCGGTCTGGGCCTGCAACCCCCGGCGGGTGGCCGAGAACGCCAGCGTGCCGGAGAGGCCCGCGGGGAGCGCGGCCACGAGGGCCAGGGCGAGCAGGATCTTGTGCTCGTGCCGCACGGCGCGCTCACTGGATGCGGACGGTCAGGGGGGGAGGCGTCGAGTCCTGGAGCACGACCGCGCGCTGCTCGCCGACGGCGACGCCGCCGACCGTGCGGCCGGCGACCACCAGCGGGTTGTCCCGGTCCTCGGCCAGCGCCACCTCCGTCTCGAACGAACCGTCGGGCCGCGTGACGACGCGGTACGTCTCCCCGGTCCGCTCGTTGCGGATCTCGAGCACGCCCGAGAGGCCGTCGGACAGGCGGCCCCGCACGACCACGGCACGCTCGGCGACGAGACGATCCCCACCCGCGTCGCCGGCCGCCTGGCCGGGCCAGAACATCTCGGCGACCACGTCGCCGGGAAGCTGGCGCGGCGTGCCGGGCCGCTCGCCGCGACGCACCGTCGTGTACCGCCCGGCCCCGACGACCACCGTCTCCCCGGCGGACCGCACCGCGACCTCGCCGTCGGCCGAGGCGACCGCCAGCGCCTGCTCGTCGCCGGCGACGTCGAAGGTGCCCGCCGAGGCCTCGACCTCGGCGGTCCGCTCCAGCGCCTGGACGCGGAACAGACGGCCGCCGGGCCGCCCCGTGCTGGCGGAGAGGAAGCCGCGGTCGAGCTGGACGCTGGAGAGCGAACCGGTGACGGCGCCCCAGGTGACCGAGGTGCCGGGTTCGAGCACGACGGTGTTCTCCTCGTCGACACGCACCACGGCGCGACCCTCGGGGCCGGTCGTCAGGATGTCGTCCGCCTCCAGCTCGGCGCCGACGGCCACCGGGGCGTCGATGCCGGCGCGGCGCACGGTCACCGGACCCTCGACGGACTCGACGCGGGCGCGGGCCGATTCGACCGTCGGGGCGTCGGGGGACGGGACCTCGAGCGATGCGTCCTCGGCCGCAACGGGCGCGGTCGCAGCGTCCGGCGACGCCAGTCGCGACGGGGGACGCATCGAGCGGACGGCGATCCAGGCGGCGACGGCTACGACGAGGACGCCGGCCGCGGCGGCAAGGACGATGACGGTGCGTCGTTGCATCGGCGCGGTGTTCCCCCTGCCCTCCGCCGATCAGCCCCGCGACGGCCGCACGGAGCGGAAGCGCTCCTCGAGGCGCCGGGCGACGCCGGGAGGCACGAGCGCGTCGACCTTGCCGCCGAAGGAGGCGATCTCCTTCACGTTGCGCGAGGAGAGGAAGAAGTAGTCCTCCTCCGTCATCATGAAGAACGTCTCGATCGCCGGCCACAGCTTGCGGTTCATGTTCGCCATCTGCAGCTCGTACTCGAAGTCGGCCACCGCCCGCAGCCCGCGCAGCACGACGCGGACGTTGCGGGTGCGCGCGTACTCCACGAGCAGGCCGTCGAACGAGACGACCTCGACCCGACCGTTCCCGTTGACCGCCTCGCGGATCATTTCCTCGCGCTCCGCGGGGGAAAACAACGTCTCCTTGGCCAGGTTGCGGGCGACGGCCACGATCAGGCGGTCGAAGATCTCGAGGCCGCGGCGGATCAGGCCGACGTGACCGTTCGTGATCGGGTCGAACGAACCCGGATAGATGGCGACGCCCTGCACGACCGCCTCCCGGACCGGACCAAGGTCCTCCACCCCCGCAACCTCGTCCGCGGCGACGAGCAGGTCGACCGCGGTGTCGCCGTAGCGCGACGAGCGGAGGGCCCGGAAGCCGGCGGCCGAAACGGGCGCCGCCCGGGCCGAACGCTCGACGACGACCATACCTCCCGGCCGGACGGCTTGGCAACTCCGCAGCTCGACCAACAGGTCGGGCCAACGGTCGAAGCGGTACGGGGGATCGAGCAACACGAGGTCGGCGCGGAGGCCGCGACCGGCGCCGCGCAGGAACGCGAACGCCTCGGCGCACAACACCTCGACCGGCGCCGCGGGGCCGAGCGCGGCGGCGTTGGCACGGCAGGCCGCGACGGCCCGCGGGTCGCGGTCGACCAGCACGGCGCGGGCCGCGCCGCGGGAGACGGCCTCGAGGCCGAGGGCGCCGGTGCCGGCGAACAGGTCGAGGACGAGGCCGCGAGGGCCTCGGG
>JAAZOP010000654.1 GCA_012797735.1 Myxococcales bacterium | reverse complement strand
TGCTGCTCGATCAGTTCGTGCCGCCGGCGTGGTACGCGGCGATCGTGCAGCCGGTCACGCTCGGGCTGCTCGGCACGCTGATCCTGGCCCTGTGGCTCGCCCACCGCCAGCGGGCCGAGGCGGCGATCCTCGAGATCCGCATCGACGCGGGCTAGCGGCCTCCGTCCTCTTCGCGAACGGGACGGGTTCGGGCGCGGGCCGCGCGGGGAGCCGGCGCGGGCCCCGCGCCGGGCGGGCCCGATCCGGCTTCGGCGTCCGGTCGTGGAGGTTCCGGCGCGAAGTTCCGCCGGGCGTCCGGTCGGATCGGCGGGCGGCGGGGCCGCGCCCGGCTACTCGCCCAGGGCGGAGAGGAAGCGGTCGAGGGTCTTCTGGCCGGCCTCGTCGAGGTTGACGAACTGGGCGCCGACCAGGCCGCGGGCGTCGTCGAGTTCGCTGGTCCACTGGACCTGGGTCGTCACCTTGAGCGGGGCGGTGGCGGCGTCCTCGATCCCGTCGACCGTCAGGTACAGCGTGGCGGCCACCGTCGCTCCTTCCTGGAGCAGCGGCTCGCACTCGAAGCAGACGCCGCTGCGCGACAGGTTGCGCGTGGTGGCCTCCAGGACGCGGTCCGGCAGGAAGACCTCGGCGGTCACGCTGACGTCGTAGCGTTTGTCCTTGCGTTGTTCGATCATCGTCCTTCCCGCGCCTCCGCCGTCGGCGCCTCGGCCTGCCGGCGGAAGAACCCCCCGGTCAATGCGTCCAGGCGGGCCGTGCGCTCCGCGATGGCCCAGGCCGTCTCGGCGCGCCGGACGTCGTCCGTCGCGCCCAACCATTCTAGCCGAAGCCGGCACCGCTCGAAATAGGTCGCGGCGACCTCCAGCCGCAGGGCCCGGCGGGCCGCGGCCGCCTCGAGCGCCAGCCGGCGGGCGGTCGTCGCAGCGGGGGGAGCCGCGAGCGCGGCCAGGTCCCATTGCGCGGAGAAACCCAGCTCGAGGTCGTCGTCGGTGTCGATGCCGAAGCGGCCGTCGGTCGGGTCGGGCTGCACGTCGAGCGACTCGTCGTGTTCCCAGTCGCGGCGCACGGAGAGACGCACGCGCGGCAGGAGCGCGGCCCAGCGGGCCTGCTCGACCAGCGACGCCTCGACGTCGTCGTCGAGGCCCGCGAAGGCCACGGCCGCGTTCATCGTTTCCTCCAGGGTCGGGGCGCCGCAGCGACGCAGGAACTCCGCCAGGTACTCGTCCGGGCCGGCGTCGGGCGGCAGGCCCAGGTCGGGCAACGGTCCGGGCGGCGGTGCGACCGGGCGGGTCCGGGGCGGGCGTCCGCCGTCCATCGACGCGGGGTCGTCCGTTTCGTCCGGCGCCGCACCGCCCCCGGGGACCTCGACGAGGTCGCCCAGCGTCCAGGTCTCGTCGGCACGCACCGCGCCCGCGGCCCCGAGCAGGCAGGCGGCGAGTGCGACGCACGTCGTCCTCCACGTCTTCCGGTCGCCCTGACCCATCGTCGCACCTCTCCGGCGGGCGCGGCTCACGGCCCGCCCGCGAACGACCACAGCAGCCACAGTTCGAACGCCGCGGGCCGGCCCTGCACCGTGCGTTCGCCGATCGCCTCGTCCTCGATCCGGCTCCACCAGCGCAGTTCGATGCGCGGCAACAGCGCGCGCCACCAGGGCCGGAAGCGGGCCCAGGGGTCGGCGGCGCCGAGGTCCCCCGGCGCGGGGGCGTCGCGGAAGCGGAGTCGTTCGAGCGCTTCGGCGGCGCCGCCGGGGGTCGCTTCCCACTCGCAGCCCGCCGCCGCGGCCAGTTCGAACAGCCACGCCTCGTCGAGCAGTTCGGCGGCGCCCGGGTCGGCCCATTCGTCCCACTCGCCGCCGAGCAGCTCGATCAGGGCCAGATCGTCCTCGTCGCACGTCCGCGCGGCGGCCGGAACCGTCGCGGCCGGGAGCGGCAGGAGGGCGAGCAGCAGGCGGCGCGGCGACGGCACGCTCCGCTGCTTCGCGTCCCGGGCCCCGGTCGTTGCGCGCGAGCGGCGGGCCTGCGAGTGCAGGGCGGGAGAGACCGGGCGGCCCGGAGCGCGCGCGCGGCGCGGACCGTCACGGGTCGCAGCCGGTGGGGACGTCGGGTTCGGCGCAGACGTCGAAGGTCATGCAGACCGACAGTTCGCGGCAGCACTGCACGGTGCACGGGTCGTCGTCGTCGTCGCAGCGCGTGCCGGGGCGCACGGTGCGCCTCCAGCAGACGCTCCCGTCGCGGCAGAAGGCGGCGAGACAGGGGTCGCCGGAGGGAGGGCAGTCGGCGTCGGTCACGCACGGCACGCAGTCCCACCAGGGAGCTTCGCGGCTGCAGCGGTTCGTCGAGCAGCGATCGATCGTGCAGGGGTCGCCGTCCTCGCAATCCGCGTCGGAGGCGCACCCTTCCACGGGCTGTCCGGCGACGAGGCCTTGCAAGGGATCGGGCGGCAGGGCGTCGGCGGACGTCGCCAGGGCGGATTCGGGGACGTCGGGGCGTTCGCACCGCCCGGCGACGCAGGTCCAGTCGCCGGGGCAGGCGATGCCGGCGCAGCGCGCCTCGAGGGTGACGGCGACGGCGGAGGTGCCGGGAGGGAGGCGTGCGAACCGCAGGCGGCGTTCGACGACGACCAGGGTCGGGGCGTCGTCGATTTCCCGCGTGTGGCCGACGACGCGGAGCTCGAGCGACCGGGTGCGGTCGAGGAAGCCGAGATCCAGGTCGGAGACGATCGGCTGGGCGTGGCCGCGCGGGTCGAGCGGCCGGACGTTGCGGACCTGCTCGCGATCCTGTTCGAGGCGGAACTCGACGAGGCCGAGTTGCGCGGGGATCGCGAGGTCGGTCCAGACGGCGACGACGAGCCTCGTGGCGGCCGGCGCCGGCGCGCCGGGCCCGTCGCAGGCGGCGAGACCGGCGATCGCGACAGGCAGGCCGACGAAGGAGAGCCACGAGGCCGGGTGCGCCACGGGCTCAGTATACGTGGACGGCCTCGGCCAGGCCATCGAAGCCCGCGCCGCCGGAGGCGCCCGGGGAGAAGCCGCCGGCGCCGCCGACGCCCGGGGTGGCGAGGGCTTCGACGGAGTTGAGCGCGGCAAGGTCGGCGGCGTAGGCGGCGACATCGCCGCCGCGGGGGACGACGAGGAAGCCGGCGACGGAGCCGCCGCAGCCACCGCCTCCTCCCCCGCCCGCGCCGCCGCGGCCGCCGTCGCCGCCGCG
>JAAZOP010000653.1 GCA_012797735.1 Myxococcales bacterium | reverse complement strand
GCCGTCGAGGCAGCACCCGCGCCGGCGGCGGCGGCGGCCGACGAGCCGTTCCGTTCCGTGCTGGCGGCCCTCGCCGGCGGCTCGGCGCGCGCCGTGCGCAACTTCGTTCCCGCCGGCGGGCGGCTCGTCGTCGCCACCTCGATCTGCCGCGGGCCGCTCGGCCGCGTGCGCTGCGACGAGCACGAGGTCGATGCCGAACGACGGCGGGTGACCGACGAACTGCTCGGACCGTGGCAGGGGGTGGCGGCACAGGCGGCGGCGGCCGACCCGGCGTTCGCCTCCGGGACGCGGCCGGTGCGGTGCGTGGAGTCCGCGCCGCCGCGCTGGTCCTGCTCCGTCGATCTGTCCCTCGGATTCGACGCGTGTCGCGGCGACCAGACGGCGACGGTCGAGGCGCTCCTGCTGCGGGACGGCGAGACCTGGTGGCTCGAACGCCTGGGGTTGTCCCAGGAGATCCTGGTCTGCGACTGAGCCGCGGGGCGAGATCGTGGTTGCCCCGGACGGGAGGCCGGTCTAGCATCCGCCCGGCTCCGGGGGCGGGCGACGGACCCGGCCGGGGAGGGAGTGGGCGGTTGGCGCTGTTCGGTCCCGACGCCGAGAAGATCGAGCGCTGGAAGCAGGAGGGGCGTGTCTCGCGCCTGCGTTCGGCGATCGAAGGGGGCGGTCCGTTCGCCGAGCAGGCGCAGCAGGCGCTGGTCGAGATCGTCGCCGATCCGTCCGTGCTGTCGGGCGTGACCGACGAGGCGGTCGTCGAGGCGTTCGCGGCGCTGCTCAACCTCGACCAGCACGCCGCCTCCTGGGCCCTCCTGACCTACGTCAACTCGCCGGCGGCGCGCGCCGCCGTCGCCCGCCAGCTGATCGATCGGCTGGCCTCGCGCGAGACCGACGCCGCGCTGCTCGCCGTGCTCCGGCTGGCCGGGTGCCGCCTGGGGGACGTGGGCCTGCACGCGGTCCGTGCGCTCGCGGGGATGAACCACCCCCGGTTGCCCGTGGCCCTGCGGTCCGCGCTGCTGCTGGCGGACCACGACGCCCTGGCGCACCTGCTGCGCCTGCTGGAGGACCGACAGATCCCGGGCGCCGCGAAGGTGCTGGCGCATCGGTTCGCCAAGGTCGCGCCGGACCTGCGGCGGCCGATGGCCCGGGCGCTGCGGCGCCAGGGCATGACCGCGGCGCAGGCCGAGGACCCGTTGGTGCGGATCTACCTGCTGGTCGAGGAGGAGCGCTTCGCCGAGGCGGCGGCCTGCGGAGCGGAGGCCTGGCAGCCGCTGGCCGAGGCGCTGGGGGCGCAGCCCGAGCCGGGCGATCGCACGGCCCGCATCCTGTGGGCGCTGGCGCAGGTCGATCGCGAGAGGCTGTACCGCGCGCTGCGACTGCGGCTCGCCAAGGCCGCCGACGAGGCGATCCGGCAGCCGGGCGCGGCGACCGCCGCCGGCGTGGGCGCGACGGCCGCCTGGGTGCTGCCCGCGCTGGTCGAGCTGTTCGGGCGGAAGGCGGAGGCCCGGGAGCTGGCGGCGCAGGTGGCCGCCGGACGATTCGCGGCCGTCCAGGCGCTCCTCGAGGGGATGTAGCCGGGGCCGCCGCGGCGCCCTCGGGGTCGAGCGCGCCCGGTCGAACCGGGCGCAGGGAGGAACCACCATGGACGTCCGGCGGATGTTGATCGGAGGGGAACTCGTCGAGGCGGCGAACGGCCGGACGTTCGAGGTCGTGGACCCGTGCCGGGTCGAGACGGTCGGCCGGGTACCGCAGGCGGGACCCGAGGACGTCGACCGTGCCGTGGCGGCGGCCCGGCGCGCCTTCGACGAGGGACCGTGGCCGGGGATGCCGGCGGAGGAGCGGGCGCGGCTGCTGCTGGACGTGGCCGACCGGCTCGAGGCGCGGCAGGACGAGCTGATGGCGCTGGAGAGCCGGCAGTCCGGGATCCCGATCCGCAAGACGACCCTGATGGACATCCCGGTCGGTCTGGAGATGTTCCGCGCGATGGTGCGGGCGAGCCTGCGCGTGGCGCGCTACGAGCCGTTGCCGTGGATCGATTTCCCGGCGGTGTCGTGGAACTTCGTCCTGCGGGAGCCGGTGGGGGTCTGCGCGGGGATCTGCGCCTGGAACTTCCCCTGGCTGTTCACGATGTGGAAGAGCGCCCCGGCGCTGGCGATGGGCAACACCCTGGTGCTCAAGCCCGCCTCCTACACGCCGCTCACCGCGCTCGAGTTCGCCCGGGCGTGCGTCGAGGCCGGCCTGCCGCCGGGCGTGGTCAACGTGGTGACCGGCGGCGGCGGGACGGTTGGCGCAGCGTTGTGCGAGCATCCCGGCGTCGACAAGGTCTCGTTCACCGGCTCGACCGAGGTGGGGCGGGAGGTCCAGCAGCGCGCCGCGGCCACCGTCAAGCGCGTCACGCTCGAACTGGGCGGCAAGAGCCCCAATATCGTGCTGCCCGACGCGGACCTCGCGCTGGCCGTCGACGGCGCGCTGTTCGCCGCCTTCTTCAACGCCGGCCAGGCGTGCGAGGCGGGGACGCGTCTGCTGCTCCACGAGGCGATCCACGACGAGTTCCTCGAGCGGCTGCGCGAGCGGGTGCGGCTGGTGCGGGTCGGCGACACGGCGGATTTCGAGACGACGATGGGGCCGGTGATCACCGAAGGCCAGCGGCGCAAGGTCGAGGAGTACATCCGGTCGGCGCGCGAGGAGGGGGCGACGCTGCTGTGCGGCGGCGGGCGGCCGAAGGACGTGCCGCCGGGCTGGTTCGTCGAACCGACCGTGTTCGCCGGCGTGACGCCCGGGATGCGGATCTTCCGCGAGGAGATCTTCGGGCCGGTGCTGGCGGTGACCCGCTTCGGAACGCTCGACGAGGCGGTCGCGCTGGCGAACGACACGACGTACGGCCTGGCCGCGGCCGTCTGGTCCCGCGACACCCTCGGAGCGCTCGACCTGGCCCGCCGGATCCGCGCCGGCACCGTCTGGATCAACGACTACCACCTGATCAACGCCGACGCGCCGTTCGGCGGCTACAAGCAGTCCGGCCGCGGCCGGGAGCTGGGACGCTACGGTCTCGAGGAGTACACCGAGATCAAGCACGTCCACGTCGACCAGATCGGCCCGGACCGCGACCGCAAGTTCTGGTTCGACTACGTGATGAACCGGGAGTGAGCGGGGCCGGTTCCCCGACCGGGCAGCGGCGGGGCGGCGCGGCCTCCCGGCCCGTCGCCCGCGCCCTCGCCGGCCGACGGGTCGTCGGCGTCCTCGTCCTCGGGGAGCGGACCGTCCGCCGGCGGCTCGACCGCCGGCGCCGGGATCGGCGGCAGCGGCTCCTCGGCGATCGCCTTCCAGGACATCAGCAGCGCCTCCGGATCGACCGGGACGACGAGCCGGGCATCGATGACCGCGCCCGTCGCGTCGCGCACCGGCTCGAGCGACGGCGGGACGAAGGCGAAGGCCGGCGGCAGGCCGGCCAGCTCCGCGCGCCGCGCCGCCTCCTCGCGCCAGCCGTCGGGGGCCCTGGCGCCGTAGGTCTCCACCAGCGCCCGGGCCGCCTCGAAATCCCCCTCGGCGCGAATCCGCTCGACCGATGCCAGCAACTCGTCGATCACCCCGTGCCAAGCGGCGAGGTCGGCCAGCCGAAGGCGGGTCTTCCCCCCGGCGCGCTCGACGACCACCGCCTCGCGTTCGATTGCGTAGCGCACCACCAGCAGGTGGGCGCGGCGGCCGTCGCCGGTCAGGACGTCGCTCGGCAGGTTGCGCAGCAGGGGGAGCGTGCCGCGGACGTAGTCGCGCAGGGCGGCCTCGCCGCAGGCGCGGTCGGGGAGGAAGCCGAGGGCCACCAGCCGCGGGTCCTCGGCGAAGTGCAGCGCCAGCAGGTCGGCCCGCGCCTCGGCGAGGGTGCCGGCGTACTCCCCGAGGGTCACGGCGGTCGGCGCCTCGCCGGGCGGCGGCGGGACGGCGGCGTGACCCAGCACGTCGTGGAGCGCCGCGAGCGTCTCCCAGGCGGCGTCGCCGCAGCGGCGCGCCTCCGCGGCCTCCGCCTCGTCGCCGGCGAACTCCCGCAGCGCGGGCTCGAGGAACGCGGCGCGCAGGGCGCGATCGACGTTGACGAGCTGCAGGACGCGGGAGCCGGCGTCGCGGCGGACGGCGGGGTCGTTCGGCAGACTGATCGCGGACGGCGTGAAGAACGCGGCGTCGCCCGTCGCCGTGAGGACTTGGTAGGCCGCCGGCCGCTCCGTCGCGACCGTCGCCGCGCCGGCCCCGGCCGGCGCGGGTCGCGGGACCTCCGCCGGCCACGGCGCCTCGTCGAGGAACGCGCCGGCG
>JAAZOP010000652.1 GCA_012797735.1 Myxococcales bacterium | reverse complement strand
TCGTCCGCGACGCCGTCGCCTTCATCGAACGCACCCTGCGCCAACACACCCTGACCTTCGCCCTCGAGGTCGGACGCTACCTCTTCGAACACGTCTACCAGGCCGACCGCGAACTCTTCCACAACGGCGGCCACCCCTGGCAGACCGAGACCATCCGCCAGATCGCCGCCGACCCCCGCGTCGCCCTCCAACCCCAATTCCTCTACCGCTCCATCCACGCCTACCTCGCCCGCGAACGCACCGCCGCCGCCCTCCCCCCAGGAGAGAATCTCCCCGATCTCCCCGTCTCCGCCTGGAACGCCCTGTGGCCGATCGAATCGAACGAATCCGCCCTCGTCCCCGTCGCCCGCTGGGCCGCAACCAACCGCGTCCCCGTCCGCGAAGTCGCCGACACCGCCGCCCTCGTCGAACCCTACCTTGCCGCCGGCGGCCGCCTCGAAGACCTCCTCCCCACCCGATCCAAGGAACGCAATACCCCCTACCGCCGCCTCACCCGCATCCTCGACGTCCTCGATTCCCTCCTCCCTCCCTCCACATCATCCTCACCCCGCTCGTCGCCGTCGTAGTCGTCGTCGTCGCGTCGCCCCCACCACCGCCGGCAGGGGAGGGCGAACCCCGTGACGCTGCACCCTTCACCAACGTCGCCCTCGTGGTCTTCGCCGCCGTCGCATGGCCGCCCCGCCGCCGCGGGGCTAGTCCTCCCGCTCCCATCGCATCACCCCTCCACAGCCCGCCCGTCGAGCGCGAGCCCGATCGCGAGCGCGATCGCGAGCCCGATCGCGTCCACGATCACGGTTTCCGCGACGCCGAACCCCCGGATGGCGGAAGCGATCGCGCGACGGCCCGAACGGTCGCAGGCGAGCGTCGCAAGAGGGTGCGACACACTTGCGCTCGACCCCTCAGCCGCTCCCGGGAACCCGGCGTTTCCGAATCCGTACCCCCCACCGCTCCAGGAAGACCGCGATCCATCGCCGGTGCAGATCGATGCCCCGCTTCCGCATCGCCTCCTCCACCGCCGACAGATTCCCCCCCAGATCCCGATACGCCGCCAGAATCTCCTCCCGGTGCCGCTCGTACGCCGACCCCGCCCGCCCCGACTCTTCCTCCCCCGCTTCCCCCCGCCGGAACCGCTCCAGAACGGGCGACCCCGCCAGCCGGCGCGCGAACACCCCCGCCAACGCCGCCCGCCGCTCCTCCGCCGGCGCCGTCCCCACCCGCGCCGCCACCTCCGCCGCCACGTCCTCCAGGAAACGCACGTTCGCGTCCCGCGCCTCCTCCAACGCCAACACCTCGAAATGGTCCGCCCCGAACAGCCCCAGCACCGCCGCCTCGTCCACACCCGCCCGCCGGCAGGCCCGACCGAGACACGCCGCGAAGATCCCCGGCACGTCCGCCCGCCGGCTCCGCAACGGCGGCACCTGCACCCGGTGCGTCCGCGCCGCCAGATCCCCCGCCACCGTCCCGTCCCCCGCCGTTCCCTCCACCGGCCGGTTCGTCCCCAACAACAACCAGACGTTCGCCGCCCGCCCCCCCGTCTCCCCGATCCGCGCCCGCACCCCGTCCTCCGCGAACCGCAACAACGAGCGCTGCACCCGCACCGGCAGGTTCGGAACCTCGTCCAGGTACAACGTCCCCCCCTCCGCCTCCTCCAGCAACCCCGCCCGCGCCTCCACTCCCGAAAAGACCCAGCGCGCCACACCGAAGATCGTCGTCTCCGCCTCCTCCGCCGTCGCGAACCGAGCGCAGTTGTACGCCACGAACGGCCCCGACCCCCGCCCCAACACATGCGCGCAGCGCGCCGCCAACTCCTTCCCCACCCCCGACTCCCCCTCGATCAACAGGTGCCGCCCCGTCCGGACCGCCTGCTCCACCCGCCGCACGATCGCCGGCGAATGGAACCGACCCGCGAAACCGTGCCGCTCCGCGTCCACCCCGGCCGCCCCCCCCCCCCCCCCCCCCCCC
>JAAZOP010000651.1 GCA_012797735.1 Myxococcales bacterium | reverse complement strand
CCCCCTGGCGGGGGAGGTCGCCCGGTTGCAGCGGGAGCTGCGCCGGGCGCTGGCGCGGGCGGAGCGCGCCGAAGGGTTGGTCGAGCTCCAAAAAAAGTCGCGGAGCTGTTCGGCCGCGAGCTGCCGTCCGAGGAGACGCTGCTCGCGGAGGCAGAGCGCACGCAGGCCAACGGCGGACCGGCGAGGAGAAGGCGGCGCTGATGCAGCTCATCGCGGACCAGGGCAGCCGCTTCGGGATCGCGCCGACCTGCGAGGCGCTCGAAGTGGCGCGCGCGACCTACTACCGCTACCGGCGGCCCCGGCCGCTGCCGGCCCCGCGCCCGACGCCGGCGCGGGCGCTGACGCCGGCCGAGCGGGAGCGGGTCCTGGCCGTGCTTCACGCCGAGCCGAACGTGGACCTCGCGCCCGCGGCGGTCTACGCCAAGCTGCTCGACGAGCAGGGCACCTACCTCTGCTCGGTGCGGACAATGTACCGCATCCTCGCCGCCGCCGGCGAGATCCACGAGCGCCGCGACCAACTCGTGCATCCTGCATACGCGAAGCCGGAGCTGCTGGCCACGGCACCGAACCAGGTCTGGTCCTGGGACATCACGAAGCTGCTGGGCCCGCGGAAGTGGACCTACTTCTATCTCTACGTGGTGCTTGACATTTTCAGCCGCTACGCGGTCGGCTGGATGGTCGCCGAGCGCGAGAACGCCGCGCACGCCCGACGACTCGTCGCCGAGACGTGCGCGAAGTACGCGATCGAACCGGGCACCCTCACCCTGCACCAGGACCGCGGCGCCCCGATGCGGGCCAAGACCTTCGCCCAGACCCACGCCGACCTCGGGATCACCAAGGCGCACTCACGGCCCCACGTGTCCGACGACAACCCCTTCTCCGAGGCCCAGTTCAAGACGCTGAAGTACCGGCCCGACTTCCCGGGCCGGTTCCCCGAGCTGCGGGCGGCGGTCACCTGGTGCCAATCGTTCTTCGGCTGGTACAACCACGAGCACCGGCACGAGACCCTCGGCCTCCTCACGCCCGCGGACGTCCACTTCGGGCGCGCCCCGGCCGTGGTGGCAGCGCGCCAGCGCACGCTCACGGCGGCGTACGCCGCCCACCCGGAACGCTTCGTCCGACGACCACCGGTCGCCGCCGCACCACCGAAGGAGGTGTGGATCAACAAGCCGCCGGACCCGGCGGCGCAACATCAGGTCGGCCCGGTCGCACCGGCCCACGCGCACCCGGAGGCGCTACAGTAAATGCGACCGGCAGGTGTCTCATTTTCGTTGACAGGCTCCGTGGACGGACCCGGGCGACCCGAGCGATCCAGTCTACGGGAGCTATCAGTGCTGCTGGGTCGATCCGACGGCGGGCGGCGGATACCGGCCGATGACCGGCTATGGGATCGGGTACTGCGAGACAGGCGGGGATACCGATCCCGGCGGAGCGAGTTCGCACCCGTGGTGTCACATGCCGGACGTGTGGATCTCGAGGCCACCTGGCGGCACGGGATACCGTTCCTATCTCTACCGGATCTCCACCAAGGTGTGCTCGAACCCGGCATGCAATTCCGGCTGTTCGTCGACGGCGTACCAAACGGGGTGTTTCCACGTGAACTGGCGCTAGGCCGTGGCGAGTGGCGTCGGCCTCCGCATCGGTTCGCCGCCACCCGCGGGGTTGGAGAAGGAAGATGGACGGACGTCTCAACGCCGGGCTGCTTGCTGTCGGGCTTCTTCTCGTCGGCTGCTACATGTCTCATTCGGCCGCCGCGGACGATGATTTCTCGGGCGACGCCATCGTAGACGCTCATCGATCGGAGGATGCGGGCGACCGGTCGATCTTGGACGGGCGCTACCCTCAGGAGGACGCCTGGGATCTGGTCGCGTGTTCCGATGCGGCATGTCCAGACGGGATGGCCCGCATCCCTTGCGGCCCGTTCGTCTGGGGCAGTCGGCCAGGGACCGGCCGTACACCGGCGGAGGAACCTGCGGGCGTCGTCTGGATGCCGACGTACTGCATCGATCAGACGGAAACCACGGTCTCCCAGTACTTCGACTGCGTGGCGTCGGGAGTCTGCGCTGGCATTGACCTCGAGTGCAATCCGGACCCGTGGTCGAGCAATCCGGTCCGCTGTGTCGACTCGTCGCAGGCCAGAAGATACTGCATCTGGCGCGGTCGCTTCCTGTCGGGGTCCTTCCGACTTGCTTCGGGTGGCCAATGGGAGAAGGCCGCCCGCGGCGGTTGCGAGATCGTTCCGCCCGACGACTGCGGACCGGAAGACGAACGTCTGTATCCCTGGGGCGACGCTCCGCCCACCTGTGACCTCGCGAACGCCGCCGGGTGTGCTGGCGAGGTGCTTCCCGTCGGCT
>JAAZOP010000650.1 GCA_012797735.1 Myxococcales bacterium | reverse complement strand
TCCGAGGCGAAGCCCGCCGAGTCGAAGTAGCCGGTCCGTCCGCCCGTCTCGTCGCGCACGGATCCGTGGCCGGCGCGGCGGGTCCGCGGCGCCGCGGGTGCCTGTTCCCGGGCGCGCGAGCGCACCGAAATGGTACGGGGTCGTTCCCGGGCGGTCAAGGAACGCCGCGCCGTCAGAACTGTCCCTTGAGCCCGAGCATCGGGAGGATCGGCAGGCCGGTCGTGTAGGTGTGGAGCGTGTAGTCGTAGTTGTAGCGCAGCGCCTCGACGTTCTGCTGGTAGTAGACGTTCTGTACGTCGAGATAGACCGAGAGCTTGAACACCTCCCAGTCGAAGGTCTTGTCGACGCGCAGGTCGAGCTGGTGGAACCAGGGGAGGCGGATCGAGTTGCGCTCGCCGGGCAGTCCGATGTAGGCGTCGCAGTCGGCGTCGAAGATCGAGCCGGCGATGGGGGTGCGGGGAAAACCCTGGGCGACGCGGAAGCGGAAGCCGGCGGTCCAGCCCTTCCCGAGGTCGAAGGAGCCGAGGATCGTCAGGTTGAGCCACTGGTCGAAGGAGCTCGGGGTCCAGTCCTCGTCCGGCCGGCGCGTCTCGGAGCGCATCAGCGTCAGGGCGATCCAGCCCCAGAACCAGTCGTCCGGTTCGTAGCGCACCAGCAGCTCGGCGCCGTAGGCCCGCGCCTCGCCGATGTTGTCGTAGTACAGCGGGACCCTCCGGCCGTCCCGTTCGACCAGCGCGTCGGTGCTGCGGACGACGTCGTGGACGGTCTTGTAGAACAGGTCGAGTTGCAGTTCGATCCGGTCCCACAGGCGCTGTTCGAGGCCGAGGCCGTAGTGCCAGGACCGTTCGGGCCGGAGGTCGGGGTTGCCGGCGTCGGGGTCGGACTGCTGGGGTTCGGGCGGCGCGCTGTACGAACCGAGGCCGAGCTTGAGGGTCGTGCCGGGGACCGGCGTGTAGCGCACGTTGAGCCGCGGGTCGAGCATCGCGTCGGCGCCGTCGTCGTACAGGTCGAGGCGCAGGCCCGGGAGGAGGCGCAGACCGTCCGCCGGGCGCAGCTCGGTCTCGACGTAGAAGCCGGGCTTCCAGGTCCAGTCCGAGCCGACGACTTCGATCCGGTCCCGGCCGCAGAGCGTCTGCCGGCGCCCGGAGGGGTTGGAGAGGATGTCGGGGAGCGCGGCGCGGGCCCGCTGCCACAGCACCGTGGTGTCCACGCCCAGGGTGAGATGGAACGCATCGGCGGCCTGCCAGGCCAGCTCCTCGCGGATCTGGATCGGCAGCAGCTCGAGCTGCACCTCGAACCGCCCGCCCGAACTGGCTTCGGCTGCGTTGTAGCCGACGCCGAGGGCGAGCCGGTTCTCGAGGCCGGCGCCGATCTCGCGGACCCACTCCACCTGGCCGCGATGGAAGCCGATCGCCGCGCTCTGCTCGCCGGAGAAGGTCGGGTCGCGCTGGCTCTGGTTGTCGAACAGCACGGCGACCGAGTCGTCCGAACCGTAGACGAAGAAGCGCAGGCGGTCGGCCGGGGAAGGCTCCCAGTCGGAAAGGAGCTGGTAGTCCCAGTAGACCGGGGCGTTCATCGCGCCGAAGCTCGAGCTCGACGCGAACAGCGGCAGCACGGCCGGCAGCACGGCATCGATGTAGCTGCGGCGCACGCCGGCGGCGATCGAGGCGTTCGGCGCCAGAGGGCCCTCGGCGAAGGCGCCGGCGTCGAGCAGGTTCACGTCGAGGTAGCCGGTCCAGGCCCGGCGCGTCGGCACGCGCGGGACGACATCGATCACGCCGGAGGTCACGCCGGCGTAGCGCACCGAGTAGTTGCCGGGGTAGAAATCGATCCGTTCGAGCAGGTCGGAGGCGATCACCGAGCGCAGGGCGCCGAAATGGTAGAGCAGGGGGACGGCGATCCCGTCCATGTGGAACGCCGTGTCGGCCGGGGTCGAGCCGCGGATCACGACCAGGCCGGCGCCGCCGATCGGCCGCGCGACGCCCGGCATGTTCTCGACCGCACGGAGCGCGTCCCCCCCGCTGCCGGGCATCTGCACGATCTCCCGGGTCTCGATCGTGCGCCGCGTGACCTCCCGCGGCGGGCGCTGGCTGCGCACCACCGTCTCGAAGGCCTGCCCCGCCCGCTCGAGCCGATACGTCACCTGGGTCACCTCTCCCGCGACGACTTCCTCGTCCGTCTCGAAGGTGGCGAACAGCGGGGCCGAGACGCGGACCCGGTACGTTCCCGGAGGCAGGTCGGTGACGAAGAACGAGCCCTCGGCGTCGGTGACCGCGACGACCGGCTCGGCCAGCGGGCCGCCCGCGACGGAAACCGCCGCGGCCTCGACCGGCACGTCCTCGCCGGTCCGCACCTGGCCGGCGAAGGTGATTTGCGGCTCGGGGTACGTCTCGGCCGCCGGCACAGGCATCTCGGATGCGGCGGCGAAGCCCTCCGCGGCCGCACCGCCGGGGGGCGGTGCGGCGCCGGTCGGCCGGCCGGCCGGTCCCGCGTCGTCCGGGGGGAGCGCCGGTCGTCGGAACACGTACCGGTAGCGGAAAGTGGCCGGGACCGGGACGCCGTCCTGCGTGGCCGGCGCGAAGATCGAGGCCCGGACGGCGTTCACGGCGGCCTCGTCGAAGCCGAAGCCCCGCGGCTCGAGCACCTCGACCGCAAGCACGGCGCCGGTCTCGTCGAGCGTGACACGGCAGGGAACCTCGACGACGGCCGGTTCCAGGGGCGCCTCGGCCGGCCACGGCGCCTCGGGCGCCGAGAGGAGTTGCGGCGGGGTGCGGGTCGGGACGGCGTCGGGTGACCCTTGGCCTGTTTTCGCGCGATGTCTCGGCGCGAGTGACGCGTCGTCGCGGGTCTTGTCCGAGACGATGCGCGGGGGAGTCGGACGGGGCGTCGCGGCTGTCCCGGCGGTGACCTCCGGTTTCCGGTCCTGCCCGCGGCCGGGCGGTCCTCCCCGGTGCACAGGTACGGCGCCGGCGACGGAGAGCGGCGCGAGCATGACCCCGGCGGCGAACAGGCGCAGCGCGAGGGGCCGGGGCGCGGAGGGACGATGGGAAGGAGGGTCCGACATCGCTCGCGGGTGCCCGTGTACCACGCCGGGCGCGGCGGCGGCCACAGGGCAGTCGTCGTTGCCGATGCCGCGACCGGCCGGGATCGAGGCGGCGACGAGCGCGGTTCGGGTTCGCGAGAGGGAAGTGGACGGGAAGCGGGGAGGTTGGTAGGAAGGAGCTTCTGGGGGAGTCGGGGCCGGCGCCGCCGGCCGCCACGCCCCGTGGAGGGAAACCGATGAGGCTCGGGATCGATTTCGGGACGACGAGCATCGTCGTCGCGGCGGTGGACCGCGGCAACTACCCGGTGGTGACCTTCGACGGGCCCGACGGCGAGGCGCGGGACTGGTTTCCGCCGCTGATCGCGGTCGCGGAGGGCCGGCGGTTGTACGGCTGGGCGGCCTGGGAGGCGGGCGGCAAGGCCGGAACGACCGTGGTGCGCTCGATCAAGCGCGCGCTGGCCGACGCCGGGCCCGAGACGCAGGTCGTGGTGGCGGACCAGGTCCTTTCGATGTCGCGGCTGCTGGCGGAGATGATGTCGGAGCTGCACCGGGCGCTGCGCGAGGAGTCGTCGCTCGACGTGGCGCCGGAGGAACCCCTGGCCGCGGTGCTCGGGGTGCCGGCCAACGCCCACGGGAACCAGCGGTTCCTGACGGCCGAGGCGTTCCGGGCGGCGGGGTTCGAGGTGTTGGGTCTGCTCAACGAGCCGGCGGCGGCGGCGGCGGAGCTCGTGCACGCCGGCGGTCGCAAGTCCCACGGCGGCCGGGTCCTGGTCTACGACCTGGGGGGCGGCACCTTCGACGCGTCGCTCGTCGATATCGGCGAGGCCGGCGCCGACGTCGTCGCCTCGACCGGCATCCCGACGCTCGGCGGCGACGACTTCGACCAGATCCTGGCCGAGCAGGCGCTGGAGGCGGCGGGGGTGGCCGAGACGCTCGGGGACGGGCTGGAGCAGGCGGAGACGTTCCGGTTGTTCGAGGAGTGCCGGCGGCGCAAGGAGGCGATCCACCCCAACACGCGGTCGATCGTGGTCGACCTCGGCGTGGTCCGCGAGGCGTGGGGCGAGGTGAAGGTGCCGGCGGCGGCGTTCTTCGAGCGGTGCCGGCCGGCGCTGGACGAGACGATGCACGCGGTGCACGACGTGTTGTCCGGGCGGCCGGGGGAGGACGTGGACCTCGTCTACGTGACGGGCGGCGGCAGCGAGCTGCCGCTGGTGGGGCGGTCGCTGCGCGAGGTGTTCGGGCGCCGGCTGCGGCGTTCGCCCTACAGCCGCAACGCCGTGGCGATCGGGCTGGCGATCCGGGCCGACGAGCAGGCGGGTTACGTGCTGCGCGAGCGGTTCCATCGGAGTTTCGGCGTGTGGCGCGAGGCGGACGGCGGCCGCAGCGTGTGGATGGACGAGCTGTTCGCGCCGGACACCGTGCTGCCGGGTCCGGGCGAGCCCCCGCTGGTGCGCTCCCGCAGCTACCGGCCGGTGCACAACATCGGGCACTTCCGGTTCCTCGAGTGCACGCGCTGCGGGCCGGACGGCCAGCCGGCCGGCGACGTCACGCTGTGGGACGAGATCCGCTTCCCGTTCGACCCGGCGCTGCAGGACCACCCGGACCTGGCCGCGGTCGATGTGGTGCACAGCGATGCGGCGCCGTGGCACGAGATCGAAGAGCGCTACGCGGTGGACGCCTCCGGGGCCGTGGTCGTCGAGATCCGCAACGTGACGGCGGGCTACGGCCGCAGCTACCGGCTGGCCCGCTGGGCCGCGACCCAGCCCCGGCTCGTGCCGGGAAAGCGGCGCAAACCGGCCCCCCGCGCGCCGCGCGCCCGCAAGAGCTGAGCCGATCCCGATGGCGCGCGCGGTCGACGTGCTGGTGGTCGGCGCGGGCTTCGCCGGCGCCGTGCTCGCCGAGCGGCTGGCCGAGGCGCACGGGCTGCGCTGCCTGGTGGTGGATCGGCGCCCCCACGCCGGCGGCCTGGCCCACGACACGCTCGACGGCAACGGCGTGCGCGTGCCGGACCACGGACCCCACTGGTTCCGCACCGCCGACGCCGCCGTGCGGGGCTACCTCGAGCGGTTCGCGACGTGGCGGCCGGTCCCGTACCGGATCGTGGCCCGTTGCGACGGCCGCGACTGGCCGTTTCCACCGAACCTGGCCACCTACGAGCGGCTCGTCGGACGGGCGGCGACGGTGGAGGAGTTCGAGCGCTGGCTGGAGCGGCAGCGGGTGCCGTGCGCCGCGCCGCGCAACGCCGAGGAGTGGGCCCTGGCGCACCTCGGCCGCGAGTTCTTCGAGCGGTTCTGTCGCGGGTACACGCGCAAGCAGTGGGGCCGCGAGCCGCGGGAACTGGAGCCGGAGGTGCTGGCCCGCGTCCCGCTGCGTCTGGACCGCGACGAGCGGGCCTTCCGCGAGCCGTTCCAGGCGTTGCCGGAAGGAGGGTTCGCCCGGCTGTTCGAGCGGCTGCTCCTGCACCCGCGGATCGAGGTGCGGTTGGGGGCCGAGTGGCGGGCGATCCGCGCCGCGGTCCGCGCGCGGCACCTGGTCTGGACGGGGGCGGTCGACGAGTACTTCGACTTCCGCCACGGGCCGCTGCCGTATCGTTCGTTGCGGTTCGAGCGGGAGACGGTGGCGGCGGAGCGGTTCCAGGCGGTGGAGCAGGTGAACTACCCCGGCGACGAACCGTGGACGCGGATCGTGGAGCCGAAGCACGTCACCGGTCCGCGCCCGGCGGGCGTGACGACGATCGTGCGCGAGTTCCCGCGCGCCCGGGGGCCGGGCGACGAGGCGTACTATCCGGTGCCGGCGGCCGAGGCGCGGGCGGCGGCGGAGCGGTACGCGGCCGACGCGGTCGCGGAGCGGGGCGTGACCTTCGCCGGGCGGCTCGGCACGTACCGCTACCTGAACATGGACCGGGTGACGGCCGAGTCGCTGGCGTTGGCCGAGCGGCTCGGGCCGCGGCTGCGGGCGGAGGCGGGCCGGTGAGCGTTGCGGATCTGGAGCTGGTGGTGGCGCGTCACGCCGAGGCGGTCGACTGGACGCGCCACGTGCCCGCCGCCGTGCGCGTGACGATCTACGACAAGGGCGGGGACCTCGACGCGGCGAAGTTCCCGCGGGCGACGGTGGCGCGGCTGCCGAACGTGGGGCGCGAGGCGCAGACCTACCTGCACCACATCGTGGAGCGGTGGGAGTCGCCGGCGCCGGTGACGGTGTTCTGCCAGGGGCATCCGTTCGACCACGCGCACGACCTGCACCGGGTGTTGCGGGCGCTGGCGGCGGGGCGGGAGACCGTCGCCGATTTCCGGTGGCTGGGGTTCACGATCGACACCGACGATGCCCGGGGCCGGCGGCTGTTCGTGCCGTGGAGCAAGAACGAGGACGGGCGCGAGCTGCGGCTCGACGAGTTCCACCGCGCGCTGTTCGCGAGCCCGGCCCCGGAGCGGGTGCGCTTCTACCCGGGCGCGCAGTTCGCGGTCACCGCGGAGCGGATCCGGTCCCGGCCGCGGGCGTTCTGGGAGCGGGCGCGGGATCTGGCGGCGACGTTTCCCGACGCGGCGCACTGTTTCGAGCGGCTGTGGGACCGGGTGTTCGGCGTGGCCGGCGTGGACGAGGCGCGGATGGGGGGGCGGGACTGCGTCCACCTCAAGCCGATCCGCCGGCTGCGCGCCGGCGGACGCCGGCGGACGATCCGGGTCGGGGCGGCGCCCGCGCCCGCGTCCCGGGGACCTAGCAGGTCGGCGCGGCGACGGAGGTGTGGCCGGTGATCGTGACGGTCCAGTCGCCGCAGTCGAGCGTACTGCCTCCGTAGAAATCCACGCGGAAGTAGACCGTCCGGCTCGTGTCGCCGGAGGCGGCGGGGAGGTTGCCCGTGGCGGGACGGCCGGTCACCGCGGACGCGGCGGCGCGGGTCGGGTCAACCGGGGGCGGCTACTCCATCGGCGGGCAGATCTTGGCTTCGAAGGTGCCGCCGCCCGAGATCACGAACTCGAACGACTCGCCCTCGGCCGGCATCCAGGTGGTGTCCTGGGCGAAGGTCACGTTCCCCTTGAGGACCGCGTTCTCGCCTTCGCCGATCTCGGTGACCATCAGGAAGGTCTGGGTCTCGTCGAGGTCGCACAGGCGGTCGTCGGGCTTCGCGCCGGTGGCGGCCGGGTCCGCGTAGATCGCGAACTCGGTGGTCGGCTGCCACTCGTTCAGCGGGAACGAGTCGCCCCGGCGATACAGGCGCAGGTCGAGGCCGTGCCCTTCCTCGATCTCGTGCGTGTCGCAGGTCATCGGGGCGGTGCCGATCAGGATCTCCCAGTACGGCAGCTCGCCTTCCGGGCTCACCCGCCGCGCGATCGCGTTCGTCGGCTTGACCTCGGTGTCCTTGACCTTCCAGGCCAGCGGGGTATCGACCGGAGCGGGCGCCGCCGGCTCGAGCTTCATCTCGACCCCTTCGACGGTGCAGAGCTGGGCGACGAACGGCCCCTGCAGCGTCCCCTTCTCGTCCTCCGACTCGCTGACGATGCGGATGTTGCCCTCCAGCGACTTGTTCGCCAGGTCGACCTTGGTGATCGTCACCTCGGTGTTCTCTTGGTCCACGCTCCAGTCGCCCTCGTTGCCGAGGATCTCCATCGGGTCGAGCCGGATCGTCTTGCCGGCGAACAGGTCGCCCTTGGGTCCGGTCGGGATGTTGACGTAGAGCAGCGGGTTGCCGTCGCTCTGCGTCTCGATCAGGTTGCAGTCGAACTCCTCGTTCTCGAAGACCTTCTTATTCGTCAACACCAGTTGAACGATCTTGTTCCCCTCCTCGATGCGGGCGTAGGCGTAGTTCAACTGGATGTCGGTCCCCTTGACGTTGCCGGTGACCTCGGCCTTCGGGCCGACCGCCGCGGGCTCGGCAGGCTTGGTCTCCTCGGCAGGCTTGGTCTCCTCGGCAGGCTTGGTCTCCTCGGCGGGCTTGGTCTCCTCGGCGGGCTTGGTCTCCTCGACCTTGGTCGGCTCGGCCGCCTTGGCCGGCTCGGCCGTCGCTGCCTTGGCCGGCTCGGCCGGCTTCTGCTCCTCTTCCTTCTTCTTGCAGGCCGTGGTCATGGCCAGGCACAGCAGCACGACGAACCCGATACCCTTGCGCATCCTGTTCCTCCTCTCTCCACTGGCGCCACCACGGGCGCCAGCCCGGGAGGCTACGCTCGCGCCTGCGGAAGTCAAGACACGGGCCGGATCCAGGAGGAGCGAGCCGGATCCGCGGTGGACGGGCCGGATCCGGTGGACGGGCCGGAGCTACGAGGCCGTCCGCGGGGCGCGGCGGGCGCGGGTGGTGTGATGCAGCAGTCCGGCCAGGACCTGCACCGCGCGTTCGGGACCGTCGAACACGGGGATGCCCAGCGTCTCGAGCCCGTCGCGGAACGCGTCGAACTCCGGCTCGCCGCCGAACCCGGCGGCGAGCACCGGTTTCTCCGGGCGGCGGGCGCGCAGGTCGCCGAAGACGGCGATGGGGTCGAAGCGCGACTCGGGGATATGGATGAAGATCAGCAGCAGCGCGTCGATATTCGGGTCCTCGAGCACGGCGGCGGCCAGTTCGCGGTAGGCCTCCGCGGGGCCGCGGCGTTCGATCGTCGACCACATGTCCACCGGGTTCCGAAGCGGCGCCCAGGGGGGAGCGAGTCGGCGGAGGCGGTCGAGGGTGGCGGGTTCGAGGTCGGGGAGGCCGAGGCCGTGGCGGCCGCAGGCATCGGCGGTGAGCACGCAGCCGACGCCGGTGATGCTGACGACGCCGAGCCGGGGTCCCGGCGGCGGCGCGAGTTTCTCGAACGCCCGGGTCTGGTCGAACAGGGTGTTGAAGTCCTCGACGCGGATCGCGCCGGCCTGGCGCAGGGCGGCGTCGGCCACGCGGTCGTCGGCGGCGAGCGCTCCGGTGTGGGAGGCGGCGGCGCGCGCGCCGAGCGGCGTGCGGCCGGACTTGAGGACGACGACCGGCTTGGACGGCGTGGTGGCGGCGATCGTCTCGTACAGCCGGCGGCCGTCGCGGAGCCCCTCGAGGTACATGCCGACCACGCGCACGGCGGGGTCGGCGGCGAGGTACTCCAGCACGTCCGCCTCGTCCACGTCGGCCTTGTTGCCGAGCGAAGCGAAGCAGGCGGCCCCCTGGCGGACGGTGGCGGCGAACCAGCGGGGGAAGGCGCTCGCGAGGAGGCCGGTCTGGCCGAGGTACGCGGTCCCGCTCGCCGGGAACGGTTCGATGCTGGCCAGCGAGGTGACGACGCGGGAGCGGGCGTGGACGGTGCCGATGCTGTTGGGTCCCATCAGCCGGATGCCGAGCGCGGCGGCGCGGGCCGCCAGGCGCCGTTCGGCCTCCGCTCCTTCGGGGCCGCCGTCCGAGAACCCGGCGGTCGAGACGACCAGGTTGCGCGCACCGGCGCGGCCGCAGTCCTCGACGAGCTCCGCGATCGCCTCCCGCGGGATCGCCGCCACCACCAGATCGACCGGCTCGCCGATCGCCGAGACCGACGGCCGGCACGGCAGGCCGAGCACACTCGAGGCGCCGGGGTTGACCGGGTGGATGCGGCCGGGGAACCCGAGCCGCAGGAGGTTGCGCAGGATGACGTGGCCGGCCTTGCGGGGCGATTCCGAGGCGCCGACGACGGCGACGCTGCGCGGCTCGAAGAAGCGCGCGATCTGCGAGATGCGTTCGGCGAGCGGCGGGCGGGCGGGCGGCGGCGGGGGCGGCGCACCGCGCCAGACGGCGGCGTCGACCGCGACCAGCCCGGTCGGCCCGGCGATCACGGGGTTGAGGTCGATCGCAACGACCGTCGGGTCGACGGCGCCGAGGCGGCCGAGGGCGGCGAGGAGGCGGACCAGGGCGTCGCGGGCGACGGGCGGCGCGCCGCGGAAGCCGTCGAGCAGCTTGCGGCCGCGCAGCTCGCCGGCGAGGTCGCGCAGTTCGTCGTCGGTCGCCGGCCACAGCCGCAGCGCCACGTCCGGGTCGGCCTCGGCGCGGACGCCGCCCAGGCCGAGCAGCACGGTCGGTCCGAAGGACGGGTCGCGGGCGTATCCGGCGATCAGCTCGAGGTGGCCGGCCACGTGGGGTTGCAGCAGCCAGCCTTCGAGCGTTCCGCCGAGTCGCTCGCGCATCCGGGCGGCGGCGGCCTCCAGGGCCGCCGGGTCGGCCAGACCCACGGCCACCGCGCCGCGTTCGGTGCGGTGCGCCAACCCCGGGACGCGGGCCTTGAGGACCACCGGCCAGCCGAGACGTGCCGCCTCGCCGGCGAGCGGAGCGTCGAGCGGCACGAAGCGCTGGGCGACGAGGGGCACGCCGGCGCCGCGCAGCAGGTCGTCGACCGACGGTTCGTCGAGGAGGCGGGGTTCCGTATCGTGGGTCTCGTGCATGGCGCGGTGGTTCTACCACGGTTGCGAGGTCGCCGGCGGACGTTCCGAATGCGTCCGGGTCCGCCCCCCATCGCGCTGGTCCGCGTGCGCCACCCGGTCTCCGCAGCCGTCTGCCCACGGTCCCTGCATCGAATCCCCGCCACGACCAGCGGCACCACTCCGCCCGTCGCCCGGTGACGGCCGCACACGCCGGTGCGGCAGGGCGATGCGGCCGAACAGGCCTCGCGGGCCGCGCGGTCGGTCGGGCGGGGGCGGCGTTCTCCCGGTGGTCAGCGACCGCGCGCGAACGCCTGGACGAGGCGGGCGATCCCTTCCTCGACGGGAACGAGCGGCTTCCACCCCAGCAGGTCGCGAGCGCGGCGCGGGTCGCCCCAGAAGCGCTCGACGTCGAATCGTCGCGGGGGGGCCTCACGGATCGGCGCGTTTCTTCCGCCGGCGGCCACGGCCAGCTCGGCGAGGCGGCGCAGCGAGGTGGGGCGGCCGGTGACCAGGTGCACCGCCGGGAGGTCGGTGCGGCCCTCGTCGAGGCGCCGGGCGATCTCGAGCAGTCCGCGGGCGACGTCCTCGACGTGGGTGAAGTCGAAGACATGGTCGGGGCCTTCCAGCACCAGCGGTTCGCCGCGGGCGGCGGCGCGGGCGAAGGCGGGGGCGACGCGGTCGGGGTGGTCGGCCGGCGAGCCGTAGACGTTGGACAGGCGGACGACGGCGACGCGGCTGCCGGCGGCGCGGGCCGCGAGCAG
Source organism: Myxococcales bacterium (assembly GCA_012797735.1). Classification (GTDB taxonomy): domain Bacteria; phylum Myxococcota_A; class Polyangia; order DRWM01; family JAAZOP01; genus JAAZOP01. The sequence goes on along the minus strand of JAAZOP010000650.1, from coordinate 206 downwards.
CAGCCGCTCGGCCGCCAGCTTGCTCTGGCCGTAGACGTTGACCGGAGCGGCCGGCGTCTCCTCGTCCGCCGGCAGCGCGGCGGCGCGGCCGTAGACCTCGCGGCTGCTGGAGAGGAGCAGCCAGGCCGGCGGCCGGAGGGCGGCGGCGGCGGCGAGCGCGTGGGCGGTGCCGCCGACGTTGGTGCGCCGGCACCCCTCCGGGTCGC
>JAAZOP010000649.1 GCA_012797735.1 Myxococcales bacterium | reverse complement strand
GCGACGGCGCCGGAGCCGGCGGCATCGCCCCGGGCTCGCTGGTCCGCTTCCGCGACGGCTCGCTGCGCGGCCGCGTCGGCACGTTGTTCGAGGTCAACGCCCGCGGCGAGGCCCGCGTGATGCTCGGACTGTTCACCACGCGCGTCCCGGTCGAACAGCTCGCCGAGGTGCGCCGCCGCACCGAATCTTCCTGACCCGCCGCGGCGGGCGGCGCTTCGTTCCGCACCGCCGCCCCCGGGCGGTCCGACCGGACCGCCGAAGGGATCCGACGACGCCGGACGCCCGGCGGCGGAGCCGCCGTGTCCGGATGCCGCGTCATGGAATGCCCGTGGCCGTGATCGTGTAGTCGCCGCAGTGCATCCAGCTCCCCGACGGCTCGTTGTAGCCGTCGAGGAACACGTAGTACAGGCCCGCGGGCAGGCTGAGGCTGCCGGTATCGGAGTGGATCCGGTACGAGCCGGAGCGGAAGCCGCAGCCGTCGTCCTTGCAGGCGCGCTGCGGCGTCTCTTGCGTGCAGACCTCGCGGACGTAGATCGCCGTATCGACGCAGGTCGAGTCCGCGTCCGTCGGACAGAACGTGGAGGACGTACAGCTCTGCACGCGGACCGTCGCCGCCGCCGGCAGGTAGAAGTAGTACACGACGTCCTCGCCCGATCCGCTGTAGAGGTAGTCGCAGCTCGAGGGGGCCGGGACGTAGTCGGCGGTGAAGCTGCACGAGTTGCGGGTGTCGCCCGCCGTCGTCAGCGGCAGCGGGTCGCCGCAACGGTCGCCCGTCGGACCCGGGTCGGTGACGTAGAGATCGACCGAATAGGCCCCGCCGGCGGCGGCGGTCTTGGCGTCGAGGAACACCTGGTAGGTTCCGCCCGGCAGGTCGCGCAGCACGAGCAGCGAGGTGGTGCGCGCGCCGTCGTCGTCGTTGCAGCCCACTTCCGGCCCGTCGCAGCCGCAGTTGCGGACGTAGACCACCGTATCGAACGACGTGCCGTGCGTGGCGATGAAGACGTCCTTCGTGCCGGTGGTCGTGAAGGCGAAGACCGCCTCGGCGCCGGCGCCGCCGCAACTCCCGCTGGTGGTGCCGGCCCCGGCGGTCAGCGTGCCGGTGTAGCGACGGCCCGGCAGGGTCACCTCCGTCGCGCCGGGGCAGAGCGGGCACCCCGAACAGCCGTCGTCGATGACGGTGTCGCAATCGTCGTCGCAGGAATTGCCGCAGACGTCGGTGGCCGCGCAACAGACGCCGGTGGGCGCGCACGACTCGCTGCACGCGCGGCTGCCCGCCGTGCCGCAGCCGGTGGTGCAGGCGACCGTGCCGTTCGCGCAGCACGGGAACCCGTTGTCGCAGATCAGATCGCAGTCGTCGTCGCGACCGTTGCAGGCCTCGGGCGGCGGAACGCAGGCGCCGGGCCCGCACATCGCCGAGCAGGCCCGGGAACCCGTCGAGCCGCAGCTCGTGCCGCACGGTTCAATCGATCCCGCGCAGCACGGGAAGCCGTTGTCGCAGGCCGTGTCGCAGTCGTCGTCCAGGCCGTTGCAGAGCTCCGCCGGCGGCGTGCAGACACCGGACCAGGAGCAGTCCGCGCCGCAGGATTCCCGTCCCGCCGTCCTGCACGACGTCGCGCAGGGCCGGGTCTCGGCGGTCTCACAGGCTTCATGACCGTCCCAGACGTACCCGTCGCCGCAGGTCGCGTTCCGGCACGAGTTGAGACACGCGTCCGTGTTGCTGGTGTTGCCGTCGTCGCACTCCTCCCCCGGGTCGACCGCGCCGTTGCCGCAACCGACCGCCGCGCAGGTCCCCGCGCGGCAGACGCCGGGCGCGCCCCCCGGCGTGGTGCAGTCGGAGCCTTCCGCCGGCGGCGTCCCGGCCGCACAGACGTGGTCCGCGCAGGTTTCGATCCCCGTGCACGGCTCCGCGTCGTCGCACTCCGGGTCGGTCTCGCAACTCCACGTGCAGTCCGGGTCGCAACCGTCCCCGGACGTCCCGTTCCCGTCGTCGCATGCCTCGCGGCCCGCCCAGACGAAGCCGTCGCCGCACGAGGCCGACCGGCAGGTCGTCAGGCAGTCGTCGGTGTCGTCCGTGTTGCCGTCGTCGCACTCCTCGCCGCGATCCGTCGTCCCGTCGCCGCACGAGGCCGGCGCGCACGCGCCGGAACGGCAGACTCCCGGACTGCCGCTGGTCTGCGTACACTCCGTGCCGTCCGGCGCCGGCGTGCCCTGCACGCAGACGTGCCCCGCGACCTCGCACGTCTCGACGCCGTTGCACACGTCGGCGTCGTCGCACTCCGCGTCGGTTTCGCACGTCCAACGGCAGTCCGGCTCGCAACCGTCGCCGGAAACCTCGTTGCCGTCGTCGCATTCCTCTCCGGGATCGACGCTGCCGTTGCCGCAGTCGAGCAGCACCTCGCCGTCGTCGGTCCCGTCCCCGTCCTCGACGACATCCCCGTCGTCCCGCGCGTCCCCGTCGTCCGGAACATCCGTTTCCCCCTCGACGTCGGGAACATCGGTTCCCGGACCGGCATCGGCCGGCTCGAAGGAGAAGATCGCGTGACATCCGAAGCCTCCGCCGAGCAGGAACAGCACCGCGGCGGGACCGAAGACCGCCGGAAGGCGGCGTGAACGACGACCCGGAAGCCATGATCGCATCCGCACCTCCTGTCCCGACGGCACCGTGCCGCGACCCGCGTCCGCTGCCCCCGTCCCGGCTCCACCCCGGCGACGGCGACACACCCGTAACGTGTCCCGAACGCAACCCGTCGTCAAGTTGCCGGACCGGTCGACCCTCGGGCCAGCGGTCCGGCCGGCCGCCTCGACACCGCCGCTCCCGCCGCCCGGAGTCCGCCCCGAGGGCGGGCGCGGGACTCAGTACACGAAAGCGATCCGGCTCTGCAGCGTCCAGAGGTCGGTGCCTTCGAGATGGGCGGCGCCGAGTTGGAACGCCTCGGCATCCGGCCGCAACCATCCCGCTTCCAGCACGGCCAGCACGTGGTCGCCGAAGAACCGGTAGCGCACCGACGCGTCCAACTCCACGCCGAGATTCGGGTGCCCCGCCGGGTCCTGGAACTCGCATTCCATCCCCTGGTACACCGGGTCGCACACCTCGTCGGCCCAGGCGGTGAGGATCCCGAGCGTCAGTTGCAGGCCGGGCAACGGCTCGACGAT
>JAAZOP010000648.1 GCA_012797735.1 Myxococcales bacterium | reverse complement strand
GCCAGCGCCCGCGCCGCCCGCAGGCCGCCCAGGTCCGCCCGGCGCGAGCCGACCAGCGTCACGCAGCGCTCCGGCAACCGGCCCACCACCCACAGCGGTCCGGCGCCCGGCACCAGGGCGGCGACCGCCGCGGGATACGCCGGGTCCCCCGGGGTCACCACCCGCGCCCGCGCCGCCAGATCGCCGGCCTGCCGCGTGTCTTCCATCACCGCACCCACCCGCCCGCCGGAACCGCGCGCCGCCCGCCGTCCCACCCCGCGGCGCCCGGGCCCGGTGAAACGGGGTCGCAACCTAGGCAAGCGGCCCGCCGACTGTCAACCCCCCCTCGCCGCGACGCCCCCATCGCGCCGTCTCCTTCTTCCGTTGCGAGACGCCGCCGCCCGCCGACGCCTCGTCTTGCCGTGCTCCCCCGCAGGGCGTAGGCTCGGATCGAAATCGAGGAGGAACCTGGGGATGCGTGCCGGTCACCTCTCCCTGCTGCTCGCCCTTGCGGCGGCACTCTCCGGCGGGGCCGCCTGCGGCGACGACGCGACCGGAACGCCGGACGACGGCGGACCGGGCGACGCCGAGGCGACCGGCGACGACGCCGACGCCCTCGGCGAGGCCGAGGCGGACGACGGCGACGGAGGCGACGTCGCCACCGGCTCGCTGGCCGTGACGGTCGTCGCCGCCGAGTGGCCCGCCGAGGAGCGCCCGCCGCTCGCCGGCGCCGTCGTGCGCCTCGACGCTCCCGGCGGCGGGAGCGCCGAACAGACGACCGGGACCGACGGCCGCGTCGTGTTCCACGGTCTGGCCTGGGGCGCCGGCACGGCCGCCGTCACCGCCTGGCACGCCGGCCACGCCCTGGCGAGCCGCGTCGGGATCACCGAGGCCGATGGCGACGTCGTCCTCCAGCTCGGCGTGCCGGCGTATCCCCCGGCGGACTTCGTCGCGATCTCCGGCCGGGCGCTGCACATGGCCGACGAACGGCACGAACTGCTCGTCTCGGCCAGCATCCCCCACGACAAGCACGCCGGGACGGGCCCCGCGTGGACGATCGAGGTCCAGCCCGGCCGGGCCTTCACGATCGTCGGCGTCGAAACCCACGCGCTCGAGCCGCCGCCGTCGGGCCGGGGCGTGGCGCAGGCGATCGACCGCTGGACGGTGCTGGACCATCCGGCGGCGAGCGCTCCGGCCACCGCCGAACTCGACTTCGACGCCCCGGTGACGCCGACCCCGACCACGATCCACGGGTCGTTTCCGATCGGTCTGCCCGCGGAGTCGCCCCTGGCGACCGGCGGCTACGGCTACCTGTGGGCGACCACCCTCGGGTCCTCGCTCACCGCGGTGCTGGCATTGCCGACCCGGGTCGATATCTCGGCGGACGGGACGGCGTTCGAGTTCGACGGCGAGTACCTGCAACTGCCGCGGACCCCGGACCCGCTGACCGTGTTCGCGATCACCCGGCCGGCGACGGGGGAGCGGTCGGTCACGATCCGCGACGGCTGGCCCGCCAGCGGCGCCGCAACGGTGGCGTTCCTCGACCTGCCGGCGCTGCGGACCCCGGCGAGCCCGGCCGCCCGGCACCCGTTGCACGACCCGATCGCCTGGTCCGCCAGCGACACCGGGGTCGAGGTCCTGCTGCAGGTCGTGCGCGACGAGCGGACGGTGTGGACCGTCCAGGCTCCGCGAGACGCCACGACGCTGGCCGTTCCGGCGCCCCCGTCCGTCGCGGACGTCGCGGGCCTCCTCGGCACGGGCCTCCTCGAAGGATACTTGACGCTCTACCGGCGGGACGCCTCCGGGCGGTACAACGCCCAGGCCGCACGATCCCGCGCGATCGTGCTCGAACCGTAGCCAAGGAGATCGGCTCGATGAGACATCTCGTCTGGACGCTCGCGCTCCTCCCCGCGCTCGCCGCCCCGGCCCGCGCGGCGATCGGCGACAACGACGTCGGCATGAACACGCACATCCCCGCCGACGCCGTGATCGACCTGTGTGTCGAGCTGGGGGTCGGCTGGATCCGCGTCGACAACAACTGGCTCCAGACCGGCGACCCCTGCGGCGCCGTCACCCCCTTCGCGCCGCTCGACGACAGCGTCACCTACGCCGTCTCGCGCGGCCTGAAGGTCTACATGACGCTGGGCTACACGCCGCCCTGCGCCTCCACCGGCGACACCGACGGCGTGCCGAACAACGACGTGCCGGACGCGGCGGCCTGGGAACGCTACGTCCGCGCCGCCGTCAGCCACTATCGGGCGCTCGGCGTCCGCCATTTCGGCCTCTGGAACGAGGTGGACCTCGACGGGTTCTGGGAGGGCACCGCGCAGCAGTACGTCGACCGGATCGTCGTGCCCGGCCTGCGCGCAATCCGCGCCGCCTGCGCCGACTGTCTCGCCCTCGGCCCCGAACTGGCGCACGTCGGCGAGTGCGACGTCTGGCTGGAGGACATCCTCCGCGCCATGGACGCCGCCCGGGTCTCGTTCGACATCTACTCCCACCACATCTACCAGGGCTTCGACGGCGCGATCTGGGACGGCGACTCGTTCGTCAACGCCCTCGACCACCGCCGCTTCACCTTCACCCGCCGCTCGTTCCTCGACGTCCTGCGCGAGACCGGGCACGCCCCGGGCGGCGTCCCCGATCGCGAAGTCTGGATCACCGAGACGGGCTACCGCTGCCAGCCGCCGACCGACGCCGGCGAGATGGAAGATCAACGCCGCTACTACATGCGCGTGATCGACGAGCAGCTCGCCCGCGCCTGGTACACGAACACGTTCTTCTACGAGATTCTCGACTCCGAGGACGAGATCGATGGCTTCGGCATCACGCGGCGCAGCGGCTCCGACTACACCCGCAAGCCCGCCTTCGACGCCCTGCGCGACCGCATCGCCTCCGAGCCGGAACTCTCGGGAGGCGGCGGCGACACCCAGTGCTCGGACGGCACCGACAACGACGGCGACACCCTCGCCGATCTCGCCGACCCGGGCTGCGCCGGCTCCGGCGACGACGACGAGTCCGACGACCCGCCGCCGCCCGTCCGCCCGACCCTCGCGGCGGCCGCGGCGCCCGCGATCACCCTCGACGGAACGCTCGACCCCGCCGAGTGGGGCGGGGCCGCGTGGGTCGAGCTGCGCTCCCCGGACGACTTCGTCTCCCCCGACCACGCCCCCGGCGACGCCGACGATCTCTCCGCCCGCCTCGCCGTCCTCTGGGCCCCCGACGCCCTGTACCTCGGCCTCGACGTCACCGACGACGTCCACGACGGCCACACCACCGCCGACCTGCTCTGGTCCGCCGACTCCCTCCAGGCGGCCCTCGACATGGCCGGCGACGGAGGCCATGCCTACGACGGCGACGACGACTTCGAACTCGGCTGGGCCCTCGGCACGTCCGGCCCCCTGCACTACCGGTGGGCCGCGCCGCCGTCCGCCCCGCCCGATAGCTCCACCGTCGCCGCCCGCCGCGACGGCACCCACACCCGGTACGAGGTCCGCATCCCCAGCGGCGACCTGGGCCGCCCGGCCCTCGACGCCGGCCTCGAGGTCGGCTTCACCTTCCTCGTCAACGACGCCGACCTGGAGGGCCGCGAGGGATGGGTCGAATGGACTCCCGGCATCGGCAGCTTCAAGGATCCCGACTCGTTCGGCCTCCTGCGCCTCGTCGCCGGCACCGCCGCCGACGCCGATGCGGATGCGGATGCGGATGCGGACGCCGGCGCCGACGCCGATGCCGACGGGGACGCCGGGACGGACGCCGACGCGCCGGACGCGCGGCCGGACGGCGCCGTGCCGATCGCCGAGGACGACGGCGGCTGCGGTTGCCGCGCGCCGGGACCAGCCGGCATGACGCTCGACCTGCCGCTCCTGCTGGCCGCCGCGGGCCTGGCG
>JAAZOP010000647.1 GCA_012797735.1 Myxococcales bacterium | reverse complement strand
GTCCAGCACCAGCCACAGGTGCTCGGCCCGCAGCGGGAAGCGCTGCATCGCCCAGGACAGCCCCTCCACCACCGGGTGCGGCTCGCGCACCGCCGGCAGCGCCGTCACCCGTTCGCGCCACCGCGCGATCTGCCGGCGGGCGTCCTCCGGCCGGCACGCCCCGTCGACCTCGTCGTCGACCAGCCGGCAGAACGCGTAGAACGTCGTCAACGCGTCCCGCCGGGCCGCCGGCAGGATCCCGAACGCCGTCGCGAAGCTCGACCCGGAGCGCGCCAAAATGTGGCGGCAGGCGTCGAGCGCGGGCGGTCGCTCGCCCTTTCCCGCGCGATCCGGGAAAACCGGCGGCCGGTGAACGGTCCGGAAGGCGGCGGTCACGACGACCTCGCTTCCGGCCCGCGGCCCCGCGCCTCCGCGGCGCGCCGCAGCCACCAGCGCACTCCGAGCGCCGGGCGGTGCCGCAGGAGATCGGGGCCCAGCGCCCGCGCCAGCGCCAGCACCGCGCGGCCCCCGAGCCAGACCCCGGCCAGGTACGCGCTTCCCGGCCAGCCGGCGCACGCCACCAGCGGCGCCGCGTCGGCGAACAACGCCGCCGTCCGGTCGAACTGCAGCGCGAGCAGCTCCGCCGTGCCGGGCACCACTCGCCGCGCCAGCACCGCCTCCAACGGCACCCCGTACCGCGCCAGATCTTCCAGCGGCAGGTACAGCCGGTCCCGCGGAAGATCCACGGACAGGTCCTGCCAGAAGTTCGCGAGCTGCAGCGCCGTGCACAGCCGGTCCGACCACTCGATCCGCCGCTCGTCCCGGATCCCCAGCGTCTGCAACACCAGCCGGCCCACCGGGTTCGCCGAGCGGGCGCAGTAGTCGAGCACGTCCCCGAAGGTCGCGTAGCGCCGGCCGCGCGCGTCCTGGCGGAACGCCGAGAGCAGGTCGAGGAACGGTTTCGGCTCGTAGCCGAAACGCGCGATCGCCTCGCCCAACGCCACGAACACCGGATGCTCCGCCTCGCCCGCGAAACACCGCCGCAGCCCGGCCTCCCAGCCCTCCAGCAGCCGCTCCCGCTGCCCCTCGAACGCCGGCTCGTCGGCGAAATCGTCCGCCGTGCGCGCGAACGCGTAGATCGCCGCCAGCGCCTCCCGCTGCGCCCGCGAGAACGGCGCCACGAACACCGGGAAGTTCTCGTAGTGGCCGGTCGCCAGCGCCGCGCAGTACCGCCGCGCCGCCGCGCCGTCCAGCGCCGGCGCCGGCCCCAGCACCGGCGAACGCCCCCACGGCGCCGGCACCGGCGCCCGGTTCGCCCGCTCGACGCCGCCGCTCGACGGCAGGAACGGGGAAGAAACCCGCGGTGAGGGTACCGAGGACGGTGCGAAGGTCCGAGGAACGGCGCTCATGGCGCCGGCGCCCCTCGCACGTTCCGTGCCGCCCGATGACCGTCGCCACGGGCCGCGGTCCGCCGGCCCTCGTCGCTTCCCGGATGATCCGCCGAACCCGCCGGAACGGCACGGCCTATCGGGCGCCGGAGCGCACCCCGCCGTGATCGGCCGCCGGCTCCGCGCGTCCGTCCGGGAGTCGGTGTCGTGACCACACTTCCGCACGCGTCGTGCGCCGGCGCACGTCCGGCGTCCCCGTCCATCGCCATCCGCGCCGGCGTCCCGTTCGTGCGAAACCGCTCGAATCGGCGCGTGCGCTACCGCCGGCCCGCGTGCGAACGACGCTTCGCGGAGCGCAGCCGCACGCGGTGTCTCGCAGCAGTCGCGGCCGGCCCCTTGGCCCGAACCTTGCTCGGCCGGCGCATCGCGGCCGACCGGGGCCGCGGCGAGGTGTGCGATGGGCGAAGCGACGCTGGAAACCCTGCGGGCCGAACTGCAGCAGGTCAACCTCGAGCTGCTGGAACTGCTGAACCGCCGGGCGCGGCTCGTGACCGAGGTGCAGGCGATCAAGAGCCGCGACGGGATTCCGACCTACGTCCCGGAGCGGGAACAGGCGATGCTGGAGGAGCTGGTCGAGGCGAACCCGGGACCGTTCCCGGCCGACACGGTCCGTCACCTGTTCAAGGAGATCTTCAAGGCCTCGGTCCACCTGATGGAGAGCGAGAAGCGCCAGGTGCTCCGGGTGAGCCGCGCCTCGGGGGAGGCGGACCTCCTGCTGCGGATCGGCGGCGAGCTGATCGGCGGGGAGCCGGTGGTGATCGCCGGGCCGTGCTCGGTCGAGGACGCGGGGCAGATGGAGGCGGTCGCGCGGCGGCTGCGCGCGCTCGGCGTCGGCCTGTTGCGGGGCGGGGCGTATAAGCCGCGGTCGTCGCCCTACGCTTTCCAGGGGTTGGGACGGGCCGGCCTGGAGCTGCTGCGGGACGCCGCGCGGCGTCACGGCCTGGCGACCGTGACCGAGGTGATGGACACGCGGAACGTCGAGTTGGTCGCGGCGTACGCCGACGTGCTCCAGATCGGCTCGCGCAACATGTACAACTACGAACTGCTCCGCGAGGTCGGCCGCGCCGGCCGGCCGGTGCTGCTCAAGCGGGGACTGTCCGCCACCCTGGAGGAGTTCCTCTGGGCCGCGGAGTACGTCGTGCTTCACGGGAACAAGCAGGTGATCCTCTGCGAGCGCGGGATCCGCACGTTCGAGACGCAGACGCGGAACACGCTGGCCCTCTCGGCCGTGGCGCTGCTGCGGCGGCAGACCTGGCTGCCGGTGATTGTCGACGTGAGCCACGCGGCCGGCCGCAAGGACATCCTCGCCCCGCTCGCCCGCGCGGCCCTGGCGGCCGGCGCCCACGGGATCATGGTCGAGACGCACCCGTGCCCCGCCGTCGCCCGCTCCGACGCCCAGCAGCAGCTCGACCTGGACGAGTTCGAGCGGTTCCTCGACGAGGCGGGGCTGCGGCACGCCGCGGCCCGGCGCCGCGCCGCCGGCGAGAACTAGCCGCAACCGGGAAGGAGGCACGGAGATGAAACTGTCGGTGGCCTGCAACTTCGACGACGCCCTGCTGGACGGCCTGCGCGGCTACCCGGTGTACGAGATCTACGGCAAGCTCACCGCCGACTACTTCGGCGGCGGGCGACCGTCGTTCTACCTCCCCGAGGTGAACCGCGAGGCGCTGGCGCGCTACGTCGCCAAGACCCACGAACACGGCATCGCCTTCAACTACCTGCTCAACGCCTCCGCGATGGGCAACCTCGAGTTCACCCGCGAGGGCCAGCGCCGCATCGAGGAGCTGCTCGAGTGGCTGGACGGCATCGGCGTCGATTCCGTCACCGTCGGCAGCATCTACTTCCTGCGGCTCGTCAAGCGGCGCCACCCGCGGCTCAAGGTCCGCGTCAGCTCCCACCGCTTCACCGACACCCCCCGCAAGGTGCGTTTCTGGGTCGCCAACGGGGCGGACTACATCGTCGTCTCCGAGGTCAACATCCACCGCGAGTTCCGGGTGCTCGAGGCGATGCAGCGCGCCGCGGAAGGGGTCGAACTCCAGTTGATCGTCAACAACTGGTGCCGCCAGGACTGCGCCATCGCGGGCAACCACGCCGTCGCCCTCAACGCCGCCTCCCAGTCCGGCTCCCGGGGCTTTCCCCTCGACTACTGCTCGATCGTCTGCAACGAACTGCGCCTGCGCGAACCGGTCAACTACCTCCGCGCGAACTGGATCCGCCCCGAGGACCTCCACCACTACGAGGAGCGCGGGTTCCACAACTTCAAGATCGTGGAGCGCAACACCCCCACCCAGATCCTGCTCGAACGCGTCCACGCCTACGCCAACCGCCGCTACGACGGCAACCTCCTCGACCTCGTCCAGAACTACGCCTACCCGATCGAGAAGCTCGGCCCCCGCGGCGCCGACGCCTTCTCCTTCCGCCGCATGGCCCGCTACTTCCTCAAACCCCAGGCGATCAACCTGCTCAAGTTCCCCAAGGTCGTCGAGTTCGGCAAGACCGCCTCCGTCCTCTACCCGCGCGTCGGCCCCAACCCCGTCCAGATCGACAACCGCTCCCTCGACGGCTTCCTCGATCGCTTCCTCGCCCAGGGCTGCCAGGACACCGACTGCGACGAGTGCCGCTATTGCCACGAATGGGCCGAACGCACGGTGCGGATCGATCCGGAGTGGCGCGAGCGGATGCAGGCGATCTATAACGACCTGCTGGAGGAGACGGACGGCGGCGGCCTGTGGGAGTCGTACTTGGCCACCGCGACCGGAGCGGTGGGGGAGCTGGTCGGCCGCGCCCGTCCGCAGGCGTGATGGAGTACGACGCAGACGTCCTGATCGTGGGCGCCGGCCCCGCCGGCGCGATCGCTGCCCTCACCGCCGCCCGCCTCGGCCGCCGCACCCTGCTGCTCGAGGCGAAACGCTTCCCGCGCATCAAGCCGTGCGCCGGCGGCGTCTCGCCGCGCGCCCGCGGCGTGCTGCGCCGGCTCGGGCTGTGGGACGACGTCGAGCGGGCCGGGTACTGGATCCGCGGCGCCCGATTCGTCACCCCCGCCGGCCGCGACACCACGCTCGTCGGGGCCGCCAGCGCCGTCGT
>JAAZOP010000646.1 GCA_012797735.1 Myxococcales bacterium | reverse complement strand
GGACGCGGCGCGGTTGCGGCGGCGGGGTCATCGATGAACGTGAGCTGGTCGGCCAGGATGTGCCCCCAGCCGGCGCGGCTCGCATCGATCACCTGGACCCGGACCTGGTCGGCGGGCCGGTCGCCGAGGTCGGCGACCAGGGCCTGGAGCGTCTCCTCGTCGGTGGCGGAGGTGAGCCGGGCGAGCGTGGTCCACTGGCCGTCGAAGAGGCCCTCCACCGCGACGTGGAGCCGGCCGGCGTCCCGGCCGCCGCCGACGAGGGCGCCGAAGCGGCGGCCCTGCCACGGCAGGGGGCCCCAGACGACGGCCGCCGTCACCTCGTCGCGCCGCCGGCCGTCGCCGTAGGTGTTGATCAGGTTGCCGCCGTGGCCCCCGGTGATCTCGCGCTGGTTCCCGTGCGGGCGGCGCATCGGCGTCGGCCGGATCGTTCCGCTCCCGTCGTCGATCCAGTGCAGCAGCGGGTCCTCCGGCCGTTCGAAGCTCTGCCGGACGACCCGCGGCAACGCGACGTCCGGGACGCGGGCGCAATCGAGGCCCGGGGCGACGGCGTCGGGGCGCAGGCCGAGGCGCCGGGACGCGGTGCAGATCGGGCCGGCCAGCTCCGGGCGGTCCGCGCCGAGCGCCAGGCCTTCGAGCAGGGCGTCGCTCCAGCGGCGTCCGGCCAGGAGCAGCCGCAGCGCCGCGGCGGCCCGGGCGGGATCCTGGAGCGACCCGGCGAGGTCGGCCCGCGTCCAGGCGTCCAGCACCTCGTCGAACGGCTGGTGCTCCGGGCGCGTCTCCTCGAGCAGGACGCGGGTCGAGAGCCACTGCGGGAGGCCGAGGCCCAGCGTCGCGGCCGCGGCCTCGTAGCGGTCGTCCGGATCATCGGCCTGCTCCGCGGCGTCCATCGCCCCCTCCCGCCACCGTTCGGCCAGCTCGGGCGGCAGGCCGCCGCAGATCCGCGCGACGAACCCGGCGCCGCGGGCGCGGTCGATGGCGGCCGCCCGGGGGTCGAGCAGGCGGTCGGGGTCGCACGGTCCGGCCGGACGTCCGGCGAGCCGCAACAGGGGCAGGCGGGACAGCGCCGCGGCGTCGTGGTCCCCGGCGGCGGCGGCGGGCCAGTTCTCCAGCCGCACGGAGGTCCGTTCGAGCGCCAGCGGGAGGGGGACGTCCGGGGGGAGCCGGACCACGGCGACGACGACCGAGCCCGGCGGACCGGCGTTCTGCAGGGTGAAGCCGGCGTGCCAGGGGGCGACGTACCGTCGTCCGGCGGCGTCGGTCCAGACGGCCGGGGCCGGCTTCCCGCCGGTGGCCTGCCGCCCGTGCAGCGCGAGCACCGTGCCGTCCGCGACCGGCAGCGCGGTGACGCCGGTGAGGCGCACCGGACCCAGGGCGGCGGCGAGAGGTGCGGCGGCCGCGGCGGGGGGGTCGAGCAGGTCGGCGCGCACGGCGAGCAGGCCGCCGATGTCGAAGTCGCGCAGGTGCGCGGCGGCCAGTTCGCGGTACAACGTGCGGAACGCCGACAGCCTCTGGTACGCCGTGGCGTGCAGCCAGCTCGCCTGGAGATGGAACAGCTCCGGCCGCCGCTCGCCGAACAGGTAGTCCGGGCCGACCGCCGGCCGGCGCGCGCGGGCCAGCGCCATCGCGCGGTCGGTGAGGCCGGCGACGTCGAGGATCTCCAGACCGGAGCGGTAGGAGACGCCGCCGATATCGATCTCGGCGATCAGCGGGTCGCCGGGAAGGTGCAGCGCCTCGATCAGGCGGTGGTAGCCCGGCACCCGGCGGCGCACGTCGCGCAGGTCGACGTCGTGGCGCGCCGTGATCTGCTTGCGTCGCTCCTTCCAGGTCGGGGCGTTGAAGGCGACGGCGGCGCCGAGCGCGAACACGGCGAGGGCGGCGAGCAGCCGGCCCAGGCTCCGCGCCAGGCGTCGCTCGGCACCGAGCACCGCCAGCAGCCCCACCGTCGACAGCACGACGAGCGGGCCCATCATCGGCTGCAGCAGCCGCCACTCGCTCATCCAGTCCCCGCCCGCGGCGACCGGGAAGAGCACGGCGAAGACGAGCTGGCCGGCGGCGGCGACGGTGATCGTCCGCCCGCCGTTCCAGGCCGGGGCGGCGGCCCACAGCGGCAGCGCGAAGTACCAGGCCCGCTCGCGCAGGAAGCCGGTGAGGTACACGCGGCCCGGGCTCTCTTCCTCGCGCAGCATCCACCACAGGTCCCGCGCCGGAACCTTGGCCCAGTAGGTGTTGGGCACCAGGTCGCGGAACAGCGCCCAGCGCAGGCCGTACAGGACGGCCACGAAGGCGCCGAAGAGCGCGGGGGCCAGCCAGCGGCGGCCCTCTCGGCTCCCGAGGGCGCGGACGGCGACGGCGATCGCGCCGTAGGCGATCCCTTCGGGCCGCGTCCAGGCCAGCAGGCCGGCGGCGACGCCGAGCGTCGCGTCGGCGGCCGGGCGGCGCGGCGCGAAGTGCACGGCCAGGAGCGACAGGATCTGCAACGCCGCCAGCAGGCCCCCCTCCAGCCCCGTCGCCACCCAGTAGTTGAAGCCGCACCAGTAGACCGCCAGGCCGAGCGGAACGACGGCGAGGAGGCGGGCGATCGAGCGCAGCTCGCCGTAGGCGAAGGCGCAGAGCAGGGCGAGCGCGGCGGCGAGCGCGCCGATGTTGATCCACTTCGCCGCGGCATCGACATCGTCGGCGAACCGGGCGACCGGCGCCAGCAGCAGCACCTCCAGCGGATTGGAGAACCCCTCCGTGGGCGCCTCGCCCGCCGTCAGGCGGAGGCCGTCGCCGGACGCCAGGCTCTCCGCGTAGGCGTAGGTGATGCCGGCGTCATCGACGGTGCTGCCGCCGTAGACCCGCTTCACGTGGACGGCGTATGCGACCGCGGCGGCGGCGAGGGCGGCGAGCAGCGTCGCGTGGACGGCGATGGTCGAGGCGTTCCGCAGGCGCGGATGGGCCGTCCACCAGCCGTCGCAGCGGGCGGCGACGGCGGCTGCGGCGG
>JAAZOP010000645.1 GCA_012797735.1 Myxococcales bacterium | reverse complement strand
GTAGTCGCACTTCGGCGAGTCGGTGGCGGTGACGACCGGGGCCCCGCAGTTCCGGCAGCGGTCGCCCGACAGGCCGAACTTCGTGGCGACCCCCGCCTTGCGCACGAGCACCAGGATGTTGGTCGAGGGGACCGGCGCGGCCTTGGGGGAGTAGGCGGCGGACCACCGGAGGCGGACCAGGGCGCGGTCCATCCCACCCTCGTCCCCCGGTTCGACGCCGACGAGGTCGGCCGAGCCGACCGCGACGCGCTCCATCGTCTGCTTTCCGCCGCCGATGCCGCCCGCGGCGGCCTCCTGGGCCACGAACCCCGACATCCGCTCGGTGGACAGCTTGCGAATCGCGGCCGGGTTGCGCGTCACGCGCGCCTCGACCCACTTCCAGAACAGGAACGAGGCCCGGTCTTCGATTTGTTGCCGGTTGAACTGCGGGTCGACCGCGCGCATCTCCTCCAGGCCCGGGATCCGGTCGCCGGCGGACGACGGGCGCCACTCGGAAGCCTGGGTGATCTCGGCCAGCACCCAGCCGTATTCGCCGGAGTTGACCAGCGCGTGGCAGAACGGGCACTCGACGACGTCCCCCACCGGTTGCTCGGCCCCGCAGTTCGGGCAGCGGCCCTCGATCACGGTCTGTCCCGCCTTGGTCTGCGCCCCCGGTCGCCGCAGGAACGACCAGACCTCGACGTATTTCGCGAGCTTCGCCTTGGCGAGCAGTTTCTCTTGCGTCGCGGGGTCGGCCGCAACCGGAACGTCGGCGTCCCGGGCGCGGCCGGCGATCCGGACGTGGACCGTGTCGAAGAACGTGTCCCGCTCCACCGCGACGACGCGCGGCCGTTCGATCGTCGATTCCGCCATCCTGTTCCGCACGCCGCGAGCGCGGTTGATCGCGATCAGCGCGGTGAAGCGGTTGTACACGCCGTCGGACAGCAGCCGGCGGGCGGGACGCATGTCGCCCCCGTTCCAGGCCTGCTGCACCGCCAGCACGATCTTCGTCACCTCGGCCGTGAATCCTTCCTCGGTGAGCTGCGGGTCGCGGTCGGCGAGCTGCCGGAGGTCGGGGTTCAGCCCCCGCAATGCCGACGCCTCGAGATCCCGCACCGCGGCCTTCGTCGTCCGGTTCGGATTGACGTGGTGCCAGACGACCGCGCCGACGATCAGCAGCCCCAGCAGCGGGAAACCGACCGCCGGGTAGTCGACGCACAGCTCGAGCAGGTAGATCGCGAGGTTGATCACCAGCCAGACGCCGCCGTCGTCTCCTCCTCCTCCTCCGGAGAAGTCCTGGCCGCCGCCGGGTCGGGCCGCGGCGAGCGTGGCGTCGAGCAGCACCAGGGCGCCCAGGGCGAGCGCCGCCGGGAGCCAGGGCCGGGCGAGCAGCCGTCGCGCGATCGTCGCTCCGCCGTGCCGCCACCGATCGAGTCCCGCGATTCCCATGCGTCCCGCCTCCCGCAGGTCAAGGGTAGGGCCGCCGGGACGAGCCGGTCAACGGTCGGGGAAGCGGGTCGCGCGGGGCGTCAGCGCAGGAACGGGTTGCTGCGCCGCTCGCGCCCGAGCGTGGTTTCCGGGCCGTGGCCGCAGTAGACCGCGACGTCGTCGCCCAGCGGCAGCAGCCGTTTCTCGATCGACTCGAGGATCTGCTCGTAGGAGCCGCCGGGCAGGTCGGTGCGGCCGATCGAGCCGGCGAACAGGGTGTCGCCGGCGAACAGAATCTTGTCGATCAGGAAGCTCACGCCGCCGGCGGTGTGCCCCGGCGTGTGGATCACCCGGAACCGCAGCGAGCCGAACGTCAACTCCTGGCCGTCCTCGAGGTAGCCGGTGGGCTTGGGGGCGGCGCCGGCACGGACGCCGAACATCCGTGCCTGTTCCTCGAGTCCGTCGAGCCAGAACTGCTCCTCCTTGTGCACCAGGAACGGGACCTTGAGTTTCTCCAGGATCCGGCCGACGGCCCCGGCGTGGTCGATGTGGGCGTGCGTCAGGAGGACGGCGTGCACCTTGACCCCGAGCTGCTCGACGGTGCGCAGGATGCGCCCCGGGTCGTCGCCGGGATCGATGATCACGGCGTCGAGCGTCTCGGTATCATGGACGACGAAGGTGTTCTCGACGAACGGGCCGGTGACGACGGTGTTCACTTCAATGCTCATGGCGGGCGCAGTATAAGGATCCCCGGGCCGCGCGTCATGCCCGGCGGCCGGCGGAGGTGGTGATGGTCGAGCCGTGGCCGCTGGAGGAGGAGCAGGAGCTGACCTCGTTCCGCATCGGCGGACTGGTGCGGATGCGGATGCGTTCCCCGCGCACGGGCCGCACGCATACCTTCTACGAGCTGCGGTTCACCGACTGGGTCAACGTCGTGGCGGTGACGGAGGACGGGCGGGTCCTGTTGATCCGGCAGTTCCGTGCCGGCACCCGCACCGTCACGCTCGAGATCCCCGGCGGCCTGGTCGAGCCCGGGGAGGAGCCGCTGGCGGCGGCGCGTCGCGAGCTGCGCGAGGAGACCGGGTACGAGGCGGCCGAGTGGCGGGCGCTGGGGGCGGTGCGGCCCAACCCCGCGATCCAGGGGAACCGCTGCCACACCTTCCTCGCCCTCGGCGCGCACCGGACCGGCGAACCGCAGCTCGAGGCGGCCGAGGACATCGATCTCCTGCCGACGCCCCTGGCGGAGATCCCGGCGCTGGTGGAGCGCGGCGCGATCGACCATACGCTCGTGCTGTCGGCCTTCCTGCGGCTGTGGCTCGCGGGCGGCGCGGCGGAAGCCCTGGCGGCGGCCGGGGCGCGGGCCGCGGGAGGAACGGCGGGATGAAACGCAAGAAGCGCCGGCAGGAACAGGCCCAGGCGCAGCACGGGCCGCCGCCGCCGAAGACCGGCGTCTATCGGCCGTTCCAGGATCTCCAGCAGAAGCTGCCGCCGCCGGCTCCGGCCCCGCCTCCCCGGCGGCGCATCGTGCCGCCGGCCGCGCCGCCGCCCGAGGAGCGTGAACGGGCGTCGTTCGAGTCGGCGATGGCCGGCGTCGCGCCGCTCGAGCGCGACCACGTCCCGTCGCGCCGATCGGTGCCGCCGCCGCCGCCCGTCGAGGACGAGTTGGAGGCGGCCGAGCGTTTCCTGGCGGCGATGGTCCAGGGCGACGTGCCGTTCGACTTCACCGGCACCGACGAGTACCTCGAAGGCAAGGTCCAGGGGCTCGACGCACGGCTGGTCCAGAAGCTGCGGCGCGGGGAGTACGCGGTCGAAGGGCACATCGATCTGCACGGGCTGGACCGGCACGAGGCGCGCGTCGCGCTGCGGGACTTCCTCGAGCGGGCGCAGGCGGACGGCCGGCGCTGCGTGCTCGTCGTCCACGGCCGGGGGCTCGGGTCGCCCGACGGGATTCCGGTGCTGCGGGAGCGGATGAAGGACTGGCTCAGCCGCGGTTCGATCGGCCGCCGCGTCCTCGCCTTCGCCTCCGCCCGCCCCGTCGATGGGGGCACCGGCGCGGTGTACGTGCTCTTGCGCAGGTAGCTCGGCGCGGGTTTGCCCCTTGACAGTCCGGCCCGCGTGCCGGAGGCTGCAAGGCCCCGGGTCCGACCGGCGGGAGAGGCCGGCGGCGGGCCCGGGCGGGGAACAAACGCCGCTCCCCCGGGGTTGGGCGGCGCGAGGTTGGACAGATGGGTGAAATCTACGAGTTCCTGGCCCTCGGCGGCCCCGTGATGATCCCGATCGGCCTCGGGTCGGTCATCGCATTGGCCATCTTCCTCGAACGACTCTGGTCGCTCCAACGCAATGTTGTGCTTCCGCCCGGACTGGTGGACCGAGTGGAACAGGGGCTGGCCGACGGGAAGCCCGACGAGGCGCTGGCGGCCTGCAAGGAGAAGGCCTCGCCCCTCGGCCGGGTGCTCGAGGTGGCCGTGGCCCACCGCGAGGAGTCGCGCGAGCAGATCCAGCAGCGGCTGGAGGATCGGGGCCGACACGAGGGGGTCCGGTTGGGGCGCTACGTCGAGGGGGTGGGGGTGATCGCCCAGATCGAGCCGCTCCTCGGGCTGCTCGGCACTGTCACCGGGATGATCAAGGTCTTCCAGGAGGTCGTGGCGACCAGCGAGCACGGCGCCGTCGACCCCGGGCAGCTCGCCAACGGCATCTGGGAGGCGCTGATCACCACGGCCGCCGGCCTGATCATCGGCATCCCGACCCTCATCGCCTACAAGTACCTCGAATCGCGCAAGGAACGCCTGCTGATGGAGATGGAGCAGGGAGCGGTCCGGGTGCTGGACCGGATCAAGGGCCAGGCGCCGGCCGCCGCCCCGGCGGGCAAGGACTGAGCCGTGCGGTTCTCCCGACCCCAGGATGCCAAGCGTCACCGCGGCGTGGCGATCGACATCGCCCCGCTCGTGGACATCGTCTTCCAACTCCTGATTTTCTTCATGCTGGCCGCCTCCTTCGTCCGCAACCCGGTGCTCGACATCAACCTCCCCAAGGCCTCGGCGCGGCCGAAGGTGCAGCCGAAGGGGGCGGTGACGGTCTACATCCTGCGGGAGGGGCGGCCGGACCGGTTCCGGGTGGACGAGGCGGTGGTGAATGAGAAGGAGCTCAAGGACGTCCTTGCCCGGCGGTTCGCGGAGGATCCGCGGACGGTGCTGCTGATCCAGGCGGACGAGCGGGTGCCGCACGGGGACGTGGTGAAGGTGATGAGCATCGGGCAAGAGGTGGGGCTGGTGCGGCAGGGGATCGTGGCCAGCGCCGAGGCGCCGGAGGAGAGCGCCCCGCCGTGACGCCCTCCGGGTCGGCCGGGGGGCGGGCGGAGGGTGCGAGCCGCCGGCGGCAGGCGGTCGCGCTGTTCGTCGGGGCGCTGGCGGCGGCGCTGGTCGTGTCGCCGCCCGCGGCGCTGGGCGACGAGGCCGGGCAGGGGGAGGACGAGCGGGATCGGCAGGAGGGGGAGAGTCGCACCGGGCGCGTCGGCGGCCCCGACGACTGCGTGCGGGGCACCGCCGACTCGAGCTACGAGGAAAAGCTGCGTGCGTGGCGCACGCCGCGCGACCTGCGGCCGCACCGGTGGGTCCGGGGGTTCCGCGAGGTCACCTTCCGCAACATCCACACGAACCGCTCGGCCAAGCTGCGGCTGTTCGGCGACGACGGCGAGCTCACGGCCGAGGCGAAGGCCGAGATTCGCCGCATCTGGAGCGACTCGGTCGCGGGCGACGGCCGCGAGATCAAGGACCGGCTGATCAAGATCCTCTACTTCGTGGCGGTGAAGTTCAACGCCGAGGAGATCGTGATCATCTCCGGTTTCCGGGACGACCGGAACGAGTCCGTGACCAGCCCCCACTGGCAGGGGCGCGCCGCCGACATCATCGTCCCGGGAACCTCCTCGCGTCGCGTCTGGGAGTACGTCCAGACCTACGGCAAGGTCGGTGTCGGTCGCTACCCGGTGTCCGGGTTCGTGCACGTCGACGTGCGCAACGCCTCCTTCTTCTGGGAAGACGTCTCCGGCCCGGGCCAGCCGAGCTGCTACTACCAGGTGGACCGCGACCTGGCCCGCCGGTACGACGAGGAATACGACCCGCACCACGACGACCCCCGGCGCCTGCGCGCGTACCACGACTGGCAGGAACAGCGGGCCAAGCAGCGGCGCCGGGCGGACTGACCCCTCGGTCGTCTGCCGCCCGCCGCGCGCCCTTGACCCACCGGCCGGCCTCGAAGTACGGTCCCGCCGTCTGGAGCGCAGCGGCGGCCGCCGCCCGGGGAAGGGTGCCATGTCGGAGAAGGCCAAGATCCTGTTCGTGGACGACGAGGAGGCGATCCGCTCGCTGATCCTCACCGTGCTGGAGGGGGACGGACACACGGCCCACGGCGTCGGCACGGCGGCGGCGGCGGTCCAGGCGATGACGGACACCCCCTACGACCTCGTCGTGATCGACAAGAACCTCCCCGACGGCTCGGGGATCGACCTGCTGCGGGACCTCAAGCGCAGGTACCCGGGGACCGAGTTCATGATCCTGACCGGCTACCCGTCGCTGGAGTCGGCGATCGAAGCGTTGCGGGCCGGGGCGTTCGACTACCTGATCAAGCCCGTCCTGGACCTCGACCTGGTGACCCAGAAGGTCGCGCGGGCGCTCGAACGTCGCCGGCTCCTGCAGCAGGCCTATCGCGGAGCCGACCCGGCGGCCGCGTCCGACGCGAGCGCGCTCGCGCAGGCGCTGGCGCGGCAGGCCGGCGCCCTGCGCGCGGCGGTGGACGGCGGGAAGACCGCCGAAGCGAAAGAACTGGCCAAGGCGGTGGACGAGGCGGCCCAGGAACTGGCGCGGCGCGTCGGGCGGGGCTGAGTCCGCGTGCGCCGGGCGGCGCG
>JAAZOP010000644.1 GCA_012797735.1 Myxococcales bacterium | reverse complement strand
GCCGCACCAGGCCGATGGGTGTCTTCTCCGACCAAACCAGCATGGACCGCATCCTCTTCGCGATCTTCACCCACGAGAACAGCTCGCAAGGAGTAACTACCCCCTTTCTGCTCCTGACACAAAACTCTTGACGCTACCCCGATGGCACGGCCGGCCGCCCTCCCGGCGCGGCGCCTGGCCGGGCGGGCGAGCGCGACGGCGTGGACTCCGCCGCCCCGACCGGGCTAGACTGCGCCCGCCATGGGGCAACGCGACTACTACGAGGTGCTGGGCGTCGAGAAGGACGCATCGGCGGAGGAGATCAAGCGCGCGTACCGCAAGCTGGCAATCCAGTACCACCCGGACAAGAACCCGGGCGACCCGGAGGCCGAGGAGAAATTCAAGGAGCTGGCCGAGGCCTACCAGGTGCTGGGGGATCCGGAGAAGCGCGCCCGCTACGACCGCTTCGGCCACCAGGCGGCGACCGGAGGCGGCTCGCCCTTCGCCGACGTCGATGTCCAGAGCGTGACCGAGTTCTTCGAATCGATCTTCGGCGACGTGTTCGGGCTCGGTCGCGAGCGGCGCCGGCGGCGCGGTCGCGACGTGCGCGTCGATGTCGTCCTCGACCTCGAGGAGGCCGCGAAGGGTGTCGAGCGGCAGATCACGGTCGCCCGGCGCGTGTCCTGCGCGGAGTGCCGCGGCAGCGGGGCCGCGCCCGGCGCGAAGGTCGAGTCCTGTCGCGCCTGCGGCGGCACCGGCCAGCAACGCCTCCAGCAGGGCTTCTTCGTCCTGACCCGGCCGTGCACGAGGTGCGACGGGGCCGGGCGCATCCCCTCCCGCCCGTGTCCGGCCTGCGAAGGCACCGGCACGGTGCGGCGCGAGGACACGATCCCGATCTCGGTGCCGGCGGGCATCGAGTCCGGACAGACCGTCGTGCTCGAAGGCCGCGGCGAGGCGGGACCGCTCGGCCTCCCGCCCGGCAACCTCGTCCTGCGCGTGATCGTCCGCGAGCACCCGATCTACAAGCGCGACGGCGACGACATCCACATCGTCCAGCCGGTCGCCTTCCCCCGCGCCGCCCTCGGCGGCACCGTCCGCGTCCCGACGCTGTGGGGCGAAGTCGAACTCAAGCTCAAGCCCGGCACCCAGCCCGGGCAGACCTACCGGCTGCGCGGCAAGGGGATCGCCCGCCGCGACTACGGCCAGGGAGACCAGTACGTCCACATCGATATCGACGTGCCGGCCGAGCTGACGCCGCGCCAGCGGGAGCTGCTGGAAGAGCTCGACCGGACGCTCGAGAGCGGCGGCGCCGCCCGGGCGCACGAGGGGCGGGCGAGGGAGCGCAAGGGACTGTTCGAGAAGCTGCGGGAGAAGCTGGGCGGTTGAGGGGCATGGAGCACCGCGCGAGAGGAGCGGGCGGGGAGCCTGTGGAAGAGCCGTTGGACGAGTCGCCGTCGCCCGCGGTGGCGGGGCTCCTGCGCCGCGTGGCGGAGACGGAGGCGCTGCCGGTGCGCGGCACGCTGCGCGCCGTCACCGGCCTGACGCTCGAGGTGGCCCTGCCGGGCGGCCGGATCGGCGACCTGGTGTAGATCCGGCGCCGCTCCGGCCCGTTGCTCGCGGAGGTCTCGGCGTTCCGCGAGGATCGTCTGATCTGCCTGCCGTACGGCGCGACGGACGATCTCGGGCCGGGGGATCCGGTCGAGCCGGCCGCGGCCGCGGCCGGCCTGCCCTGCTCGGAGGCGCTCCTCGGCCGCGTGATCGATGGCTTCGGCCGGCCGCTCGACGACGGCCCCCCGCTCTGCGGGGCGCCGCGACCGCTGCGGGCGGCGCCCCCCCCGGCGCTGGCGCGTCCGCGCATCGACACGCCTTTATCGACCGGCGTCCGCGCGATTGACGCGCTGGCGACCCTCGGCGTCGGGCAGCGCATCGGCCTGTTCGCCGGCAGCGGCGTCGGCAAGAGCACGCTGCTCGGCCAGATCGCGCGCTACGCTTCCGCCGAGGTGATCGTGGTGGGGCTGGTGGGCGAGCGCGGTCGCGAGGTCAACGACTTCCTCGAGACGTGTCTCGGGGCGGCGGGCCGCGCGCGCTCCGTGGTCGTCGTCGCGACCGGCGACGAGCCGGCGTTGCGTCGGATCCGCGCGGCCCGCGCGGCGATGACCGTCGCCGAGTTCTTCCGCGACGCGGGCCGTTCCGTGCTGCTGCTGATCGATTCGGTGACGCGCTACGCCCGGGCCCTGCGCGAGGTGGCGCTGGCCACGGGCGAACTCCCGGCGCGGCGCGGGTATCCGCCGAGCGCGCTGGCCGACCTGCCCACGCTGCTGGAGCGCGCCGGCCGCGCCGGCCGCGGCTCGATCACCGCGGTCTTCACCATCCTCGTCGAGGGCGACGACCTCGACGAGCCGGTCGCCGACGAGGTGCGCGGCATTCTCGACGGCCACATCGTCCTCGACCGCGGCCTCGCCGACCGCGGCCGCTGGCCCGCGATCGACCCGCTCCGCTCGCTCTCCCGCGTCATGCCCGCCGTGACCGACCCCGAGCACCGGCGCCACGCCGCGGCGTTGCGCGCGGCCGTCGAGCGGTACGAGGCGAAGCGCGAGCTGATCCAGCTCGGCGCCTGGCGCCCCGGCGCCGATCCCGCCCTCGACCGCGCTGTCGCCGCCGTTCCGGCCGTCGAGGCGTTCCTCGGCCAGCGCCCCGACGAGCGGGCCGATTTCGCTCGCACCAGGCTCGAACTGCAGGCGCTCGCGGGGAAGGTGGCATGACGGACCCGACCCCCAGCGTGGCCCAGGCGATCGCCGACGCGGTGCGCATCGTGGACGAAGGGGTCGATTACGGCCACATGGGGATCGATGCGCCGCCCGAGGTGGGGCGTCGCGCGGCCGAGGTGCTGGCCCCCGTCGTGGCGCTCCACCCCGACGACCTCCACCTGCGCTGCATCTACGCCGCCGCGATCTCGCTCTCCGGCCGCCTCGCCGACGCCCGGGAACAGCTCGGGATGATCCTCGAACGCGACCCGTCCTACTTCGAGGCGGTGGCGGAGCTGGATCACCCGTCCGCGTGGCGCCACGTGTTCCTCTCGCCGCCCTGGTCCCCGGCGAGTCGCGCCCTGCCGCCGCTGATGCAGCGCTGGCTGCTCCAACTCGACGGCCTCCACTTCGTCTCGCTGCGCGAGGGGGCCGAGCGCGTCGTCGGACTGCTCGGCACGGCCCCCCGCGCCGTGCTCGACCTCCCCGACCCGGACCACGTCCCGATCGCCCTCGACGCCACCCTGCTCACCCGCACCGCCGGCGCCTTCCTCGCGATCCACGCCGGCCTCGGCGGTCCGGACCCGGACCAGGTGATCGTGCTCGACGGGTTCGAGTTCCCGTGGCCCGAGGGCACCGGGTTCCGCTCGGAACTGCTCCTGCGCTACTTCCTCCAGCAGGACCACACGTACCTGATCCTCGCCCGGCCCAGCGGCACCGTGCTCCTCAATCGCCTGCTCCGTTTCGACGAAAGCGACCGGGCCCGCCACGAGCGGTTCCTGCGCCGCCTCGAGGCGGCCACGCCACGCGACACCGACACCCGGCTGCAGCAGGCGGTGATCGGGCGGTACTTCGAGGAGTTCCCGCGGGCCACCCTGCGCAACCGGCTCGCCTACCGCCTGCGCCAGGGACACGCCTCGCCCGAGCAGATCGCCGGCGAGGATGCGGACGTCGACGCGCCCCGGTCCCCGGCCGAACGAATCCACACCGTGCCGGCGGTCCGGACCGAGGACGCGACGGCCGCGGGCGGCGCGGCGCCGCCGGCG
>JAAZOP010000643.1 GCA_012797735.1 Myxococcales bacterium | reverse complement strand
CCGCCCGCGAGCCGGTCGAGGTCGTCGTCGGTCCCGGCCGAGACGTCGTCGAACCAGGAGAACGGCGCGCGGTCGAGGCGAAACCCCGCGGCGAGCCAGCAGGCGACGAGCGGTCCGCCGAGCGCGCGGCGCGCGGACGGCAACCGATCGGCCAGCCGGCGCGCCAGGCGGAACGCCGCCGGCGCCTGCTGCTGGAAGGTCAGCGAGACGGCGACGACGTCGGGCCGGAACCGCTCGAGCTCCGGCAGCAGCTCCGCCTCGAAGTACTCGTCGAACGGCCCGGACGCCCGCGCCGTCTCCTCGAGCACCGCGGACGACTCCAGCCGCCGGAACGGCCGTTCGAACGCCGTCATCGCCACGCCGAGGCGCCAGCCGGGGAAGGGGAGCGCGGCGGCCCGCAGGGCGTTTTCGAGGTCGTTGACGGCCGAGCTGTAGGCGTCGCGGTCGGCGTAGGTCTCGGCCCGGCGCAGCCGCGGCGGGTCGAGCCTTCGGCTCTCGACGGCGCGCCTTAGGGCCCGGCGCCGTTCGCCGCACCGCCCCTCGCCGGCCGCCTCGAGGTTCCGCTGCAGCCGATCGGGATGCAGGGCGAACCGATGCCAGGCGATCGAGGCGTCGAACCAGCGGGCGGTCGCGCCGCGACGCGCGAGTTCGACCGCGGCGGCGCCGCCCGAAACACCCGGCTCGCACGGCTTGAGCGGCGGCGGGGCGACGACGGCGATGCGCGGCGGGGCCACGCGCGCCTTGTAGCACGACTCCCGCCGTTCGGGCCGCGCCGCGCGATCGCACCCCGGCGGCGCGACGCCGGTGGAGGTCGCCGGGCGGCTCAGAGCAGCGCGGCGTAGGGGAGGCCACGGCGGCAGCCGTGGGTCTCGGCGATCAGGTCGAGGTACAGCCCGGCGACCACTTCGACCAGCGGCAGGACGGGCTCGCGCCGGCCGGGCGCGCGGGCGTCCACGGTCAGGATGTAGCCGCGGCACTCGCCGCACGTCTCCAGCCAGCGTTCCCGCTCGCCGGACTCCTCGAGCGAGCCGAGGGCGGTGGTGCCGCCGCAGAACGGGCATTGCGCGCGGGGGCCGGCCCACGAGGTGCCGCAGAGCGAACAGCAGAGGGTGCGCGCGCCGCGCTCGCCCGAGATCACGGCCAGGCCGGCGGGGGCCCCGCAGGCGGGGCACCGCACGGCCGGCGCCGTCGTGTCGGGCGCTCCGTTGCGGCCCGGGCGGCTCACCGCCTCCGCGACGAACGGGGCGGCCAGCACGCGGCCGAAGAACAGCAGGGCATCGACCGAACAGCCGATGCGGGCGGCGTCCGCCTCGAGGACCGCCTCGGCCGGGTCGAAGGACGCCGCGACGGCGATTTCCCGGAGGCGCGCCGGCGACCGGCGCACCGCCTCGAGCAGCGCGCGGGTGCCGGTCTCGGGCTCGACGCGCGCGGGCAGCGCCGCGGCGACGGACTCCAGCAGGCCGAGGAGCAGTTCGTCGTCGAGGGCGAGATCGGCGGGGGTGACGGGGCCGTCGGCGGCGGCCGGGCGCGAGGCGCCGGCGGGTCGTCGCGCCACGAGCGTGTCCCAGGCGCTCCACTGCAGTTCGTGGAGCCGCAGGCGGAAATCGAGGTACTCGGGCGGGATGCCGGGCCGGTCGCGCAGGGCCGCGAGGCCGGCGCGCGTCGGCGTCCGGGCGTCAGCCGCGGGTCGCTGCATCGGACGCGCCCGCGGCGCGCTCCGCGGTCGGCTCGAGCCGGGGCAGGATCGGGAGCAGCTTGGCGCCCAGGCCGAAGAAGAAGATCGCCGCCGCGACGAGCGACAGGGAAACCAGCCACTCGACGAGGCTGGGGTAGTAGGTCTCGGTCGGGCCGCCGGGCATCGTGCCGGGAAGGCGCATGCCGAGCAGGACGACGTTGACGCGGTGGAACATCACGCCGAGCATGGCGAGAAGGGCGGCGGAAATCAACGGGGCCTTCTTGCGGCGCAGGGCGTCGGTGGACAGCAGCAGCACGGGGACGAGCCCGCCGCCCAGGACCTCGATCAGGAACAGGGCGCCGGGGCGGCCGGAGAGCGCGGCGAGTTGCCCGCGGGCGGCGACGTCGGCGATGCGCGCGGCGTAGTAGACGACGAGCGCGCCGAGCAGGATCCGGCCCATCCCGGCCAGCACCTCGCCGTTCCACGGGCGCCGGAACACGCGGGAGACGGTCATGTCCATCAGCATCACCAGGGCGATGCCGGAAGCGATGGCCGAGAGGAAGAAGAGGATCGACAGGAAGGGCGACCACCACAGCGGATGCAGCTTGTCGGGCATCAGCAGGAACAGCGAGCCGAGCGACGACTGGTGCATGGTGGAGAAGGTGACGGCGGCGATGATCAGGATCACCGGCACGCCCGTCCGGTCGGCCGAGGGTCGGGTCAGCCAGGCGATGACGGCGAAGAGCACCGTCGCCACCGCGGCCATCCAGATCTGGTGGGACATCAGGAAGGTGAACAGGCCGAGCGCGGCGACGGTGTAGACGGGCGACCAGGTGCGCCAGATGTCCCGCAGCCGGTTCCAGCCGAAACGCTCGAAGACGGTCGGCGCGAACTCGAGCGCCAGGACGGTCACGTAGAGGCCGACGCACCACGACACCTCGTACATCGCCGAGTGTTCCGGCATCTGGACGGCGAGCTGCCAGAAGTGCCAGGGGAGGCCGAGATCGGCGAGGAGGGTGACGACGACGAACGAGTAGCTGAGGAGCCCCATCCAGACGGCGGGCCGGGCCAGGACGTGGTACTTCTCGCCATGGAACACGTAGACGATGCCGGCGGTGACGAAGGCGCCGCCGGCGAGGGCGATCCAGATCAGGTCGAAGACGATCCAGAGGCCCCACGGGTAGTTGTTGCTGAGGTTGGTGGTCGCGCCGAGGCCGAAGGCGAACCGGGCGACGAAGGCCGCGGCCCCGGCCAGCATCAGGGCCAGCAGGGGGATGCTCCACTTGGTGAACAGCTTGGCCTGCACGGGTTCGTGATGCACGGCGTCACTCCTTCCGGTCCTGCGGGACCGCCGCCTCGGGGGCGTCCTTCGCCGGGGCGGCCTGCTTGGCCTTGACCTCCGCGCGGCGACGGCTGAGGAAGTAGATGCCGGCGAGCAGCCCGCCGGCCGCGATCACCGCCGGCGGAACCGCGCTCATCGCCGGCACCGAGTGCGAAGGCACGCTCCGCTCGCCCAGGTCGGTGCGGAAGCCGATCCGGTCGAACGGCACGGCGGCCAGGTAGAGGAGCGAGGTGCCGCCGGCCTCCTTCTCCCCGTAGACGTGCGCGACGTACCGCTCGGGATGCTCGGCGATCCGCCGGTGCGCCTCGGCCAGCAGCGCGTCCCGTTCGCCGAACATCAGCGCGCCCGTCGGACAGGCGGCGACGCACGCCGGCTTGGCCTGCGCCTCGGCCATCCGCGCCTGCGCCTCGGGCGGAGCCGCCTTGCCGTTCAGCTCGGCCGGCGCCGCGGCGTCCCGCAGGCGGTCGAAGCACAGGGTGCACTTGCGGATCCGCGGCGCCAGCGAGTCCCACTCGGCCGTCGGCACGCCGAACGGACAGGCCCAGACGCAGTAGCGGCAGCCGAGGCACTTCTCCGAGTCGTAGGTCACGGGCCCGTCCGTTTCCTTGTGCAGCGCCGTGACGGGGCAGGCCGAGACGCACGCCGGCTCGAGGCAATGCATGCAGCTCCGCTTGGCGAAGACCCAGCGCAGTCCGGCCGGGGCCCGCGGGTCCTCCACCTCGTGGTTCGTCACCACGGTGAAGGTCTTGGCGGACAGCGCGGCCGGGTTCTGGAAGCCGAGCCGTCGTTTCTCGAGGTGCGTCCGTTCCGCCGGCAGGTCGTTGGCCTGCTTGCAGGCCACCTGGCACGACCGGCAGCCGAGGCACCGGGTCGTATCTTCCAACACCGCCTTGCTCATCGCGCACTCCTCGCGTCCGGCGACAGCCCGGGATTCCGGAGCGTCCCGTCCGCCAACTTGCGGACATCGACCAGGAACGTCTTCGTCTCGGGGATCATCGTGTTGGCGTCCCCGATGCTGGGGGTCACGAGGTTGGCGCTGTCGCCCGCGTCCCGCGTGGTCCAGCCGAAGCACCAGGGCATGCCGACCGTGTGGATCGCCCGGCCCTGCACGGTCAGCGGGCGGAAGCGCTTGGTCGGGATGGCGACGGCCTTGACGGCGCCGCGCGCGCTGCGGACCTCGACGACGTCGCCCATCGCGATCCCCTTCTCGCGGGCCAGTTCCTCGCTGAGTTCGAGGAACATCTGCGGCTGCAGTTCGAGAAGCCAGGGGCAGTTGCGGGTCATCACGCCGGTCTGCCAGTGTTCGGTCACGCGGTACGTCGAGCAGACGATCGGGTACTCGGCGCTGCCGGGCTCGGCCCGCAGGTCGCGCGGCCCCCGGAAGATCTTGCTCGCCGGGTTGAACGGCTGCGCGTTGAACGGATTCCGCTCCAGCGGCGACTCGTACGGCTCGTAGTGCTCGGGGAACGGGCCGTCCTCGAGCTTCATCGTCCACAGCCGCCCCACCCCCTCCTCGTTCATGATGAAGGGCAGCTTCCCGCCCTCCATCGCCAGCGGCGGGATCTTGGCCGGACCGTCCACGACGTCGCCGGTCCACTTCCCCTCCGCCTCGTCCCAGCGGATCACCGCCTTCTGCGGCGCGTACGGGCGCCCGGCGGGATCGACCGAGGCGCGGTTGTAGAGGATCCGGCGGTTGACCGGCCAGGCCCAGGCCCAGCCCGGATGGAGCCCGATGCCCCCCTCGGGCTCGCGGACCCGCGCCTTGGACTTGTTCGTGCCGTCCTGGGCGAAGGAGCCGGCGTAGACCCAGCAGCCGCTGGACGTCGTCCCGTCGGCCTGCAGGTAGGCGAAGCTCGGCACCGGTTCGCCCTTGCGGAACGTCTTGCCGTCCGCCGCCGTCACGTCGGCGAGGAAGACGCCGTTGATGTCCCGCGCGACGGCCTCCGCGTCCACCTCGCCCTCGTGGAAGTAGTCGTCCCACCGCAGGTTGAGGATCGGCTCCGGGAACTTGCCGCCCTCCGTCCGGTACAGCGCCCGCAGCTCGGTCCAGATCAGGTTCATGATCTCCGCGTCGGGCCGCGCGTCGCCCGGGGCGTCGGCGCCCTTGTAGCGCCACTGCATCCACCGGCCGGAGTTGGTGATGCTGCCTTCCTTTTCGATCGAGGCGGCGGCCGGCAGCACGAACACCTCGGTCGGGATCTGCGAGGGCGGGATGCCCAGCGTCGGGTCCTGCCAGAACCAGCCGGTCTCGCTGGGGAAGATGTTGACGTTGACCATCCAGTCGAGCTTCGCCAGGGCCTGGCGGGTCTTGTTCGAGTTGGCGCCGCTGCAGGCCGGGTTCATCCCCCAGGCGAACAGCCCCTTGATCTTGCCCTCGAACATGTCGTCGAAGATCTGCAGCCACGAGTAGTTCGCGCCGTCGTCGAGCCGCGGGAGCCAGCCGTAGCCGAACTCGTTCTCCGGCGTGGCGGCGTCGCCGAACATCGATTTGAGGTAGCTCACCATGTACTTCGGCGTGTTGCTCCACCAGTTGACGCTGCGCCGGCCGAGCGTCCCGGGGGTGGTCGATTTCAGGTAGTCGTCCAGCGTGGCCAGCGAGGCGGCGGGCGTCTTGAGGTAGCCGGGGAGGATGTGGAACAGCAGGCCGTGGTCGGTCGAGCCCTGCACGTTGGACTCGCCGCGCATCGCGTTGACCCCGCCGCCGGCCACGCCGATGTTCCCCAGCAGGAGCTGGATCAGCGCCATCGCGCGGATGTTCTGGACGCCCACCGTGTGCTGCGTCCAGCCCATCGCGTACAGGATCGTGCCGGCCTTGTCGGGCGCGCGCGTCTCGGCGTACGTGCTCCAGACCCGCTCGAGATCCTCGACCGGCGTCCCGGTCACGCTGCTCACCAACTCGGGCGTGTAGCGGGCGTAGTGCCGCTTGAGCAGCTGGTAGACACACCGGGGGTGCTGGAGCGTCGGGTCACGCATCGGCTCCGGCGGCTCGCCCTCCCCCGCCGGCGCCTCGGTGTCGTACTTCCACTTCGACTTGTCGTACTTGCGCTTCTCGGGGTCGTAGCCCGAGAACAGCCCGGCCGCCTCGTCGAACGAGTAGCTGTCGGCGACGAGGAACGAGGCGTTCGTGTAGTGCAGCACGTAGTCGCGCTGGATGTAGTCGTGGTCGAGCAGGTACTTGATCATCCCGCCGAGGAAGGCGATGTCGGTGCCGGAACGGAGGGGGGCGTAGACGTCGGCCAGGGCGGCGGTCTTGGTGAAGCGGGGATCGACGCAGATGAGCTTCGCTCCGCGCTCCTGCGCCCGGGTGACCCACCGCATCGAGAGCGGGTGGTTCTCCGCCGGATTCGCTCCCATCGCCAGCACGACGTCGGCGTTGCGCAGGTCGGTCCAGTGGTTCGTCATCGCGCCGCGTCCGTAGGTGGACGCCAGCGCGGGCACCGTCGAGGAATGGCAGATCCGCGCCTGATGCTCGATGTAGACCAGCCCCAACGCGCGGACCATCTTCTGGTAGAGCCAGCACTCCTCGTTGTCGAGCGCCGCGCTGCCGAGGGAGGCGATCGCCGTCGTCCGCTGGACGGGCTTCCCCGCCTCGTTCGTCGCGGCGAACGTCGCGTCCCGGGTGTCCTTGACCAGCCGCGCGATCCGCTTGGCCGCCGTCGCCCAGTCGATCGCCTCGAACCGGTCGCTGCCCGGCTTGCGGTGCAGCACCCGGCGCAACCGCGTCTCGCCGTTGCACATCTGGTACAGGGACGAACCCTTCGCGCACAGGGCCCCCTCGTTGATCGGATGGTCGGGGTCGCCCTCGACGCGGATCGCCCGCCACTTGCCGTCCTGCTGCACGGAGGTGACGATCGCCGAACACCCCACGCCACAGTAGGGGCAGATCGTGGTCGTCAACCGGCCGCGCACCACCTTCGATGCCCGCTGTTCGGCCCGCGCGACGGCCGGCCGGAGGTCGAGGCCCAGGAAGCCCAGCAGGCCGCCTGCGGTGGCGAGGAAGCTCCTTCGGGAAATACCGCTCATCGGAACTCTCCTTGCGTGGATGGGAACGGGAACGGTACGACCATGCGGCGTTGCGTCTTGCCACGCCCCCGCACGACGACCCGTGGCACAACGCCCCAATTACTCCTCCGCGGGGGGCCGCGCAACCCAAAAACTGAACGGCCATTCGGTACCCCGGCCGGCGCGGACCGTCCCTCCCCAAGCCGGCTCCCGGCGGCAAAGACGCGCGGCGCTCCGGCCCTGCGGCGAGGCTCCCGTCACGCCCGGACGCCGAACCCGGTCGTCTGCGCCGCGCGGCAAGACGGACCGACCCTGCGGCCGCGCCGACGCCCGCGGGCCCGCTTCCTCTCCCCGGTCGTGCGGGCTTCCCCAGAGCCGCGGGCGAACCGGCGCGCGCCGTTCGCCGCTTCGCGGCCACGCCACCCCCTTGCCGCTCGCCGCGCCGACGTGTAGCGTCCGGCCTCGTGCTGCGCCCGTAGCACAATGGATAGTGCATCGGATTTCTAATCCGACGGTTGCAGGTTCGAATCCTGCCGGGCGCGCCGCCGGGGGGACTTGCCATCGGTCCGGTTTACGGCTAGAAACAGGCCGCTCGGTGGCCCCGCCGGCGGACCCGGCGGAGGATGTGCGCGGCCGGCGGCCGTCCGCCGAGGCGTACGGTGGGCGTAGCTCAACGGTAGAGCACTGGACTGTGGCTCCAGCTGTTGCGGGTTCGATTCCCGTCGCTCACCCCGTTCCTCTTGACTTCCCCGCACGGCACAACGAACGTCGACCCATGCGCCTCGCCATGCGCCTCTCGGTCCTGCTGACCGCGTCCGCCGTCCTGGCCGCAGCCTGCGGAGACGACGACGTGACCATCCTGGATGCGACGCGCGACGACGCCGCGACGACGGAGGACCGCGCGGACTCCGACGTCGCGTTCGAGACGTTCCCGGACGAGACTCCGCCGGACGGGGCGGAGGCCGACGCCGGGCCCGACCCGGGCCTCGACGCCGTCCCGGACGCGGACGCCGACGTTTCCGACGTCCCCGACGTCCCCGACGTCTCCGATAGCTCCGATGGGGAGGTCTGGACGATGCCGCCTCGTCCGGATACCGACTCGCCCCCGGCGGGCGTTTCCTGGCGATACGGCGGCGGCTGCGACTACCCGGACCTCGTCGACCCGGCCTGGCCGATCGTCACGGTGGTCCGCACGCGCGCCGAGTTGGAGGCGGCGCTGGCGGCGGCGGCGCCGGGCGCGATCGTCTACGTCGCGGACGGGGTCGAGATCGACCTAACCGGGACGACGCTGCACGTTCCGGCCGGCGTCTGGCTCGCCGGCGGCCGCGGCCGCGACTGCGCGCCGGGCGCCCGGCTGTACACGACGGAGACGGTGCGTGCCCCGCTCCTCCGCGTCGAGGGGGACGACGTCCGGATCACCGGCCTGCGGATCCACGGCGCCGACCCGGACCAGTGTCCGGCGGAGTGGCCGGACGCTTGCACCGGCGACATCGCGGGCGACACGAACTGCCGCGACTGCATGCCGGTGTCGAACGGAATCAGCGTTTCGGGCCACGACCGCCTCGAGGTGGACAACTGCGAGTTGGCGGGGTGGTCCTACGCCGCCGTCTACGTCGCCGACGGGGTGGGCCACCGCGTGCACCACAACGACGACCACCACACCCAGCGCCAGGGCCTCGGGTACGGCGTCGTGTTGAACGGCGGCGGCGATCCGCGCACCCCCATCGATGCGGACACCGCCGTCGAGATCGCATGGAACCGCTTCGACTACAACCGGCACGCCGTGGCCGGCAGCGGGTTTCCGCGGCAGGACTACGTGGCGCGCCACAACCTGGTGCTGTCGCATTCGATCGGGCACATCTTCGACATGCACGGGATGGACGAGCAAATGCACGACGGGAACGTCTGGGCGGGGCGGGACATCCGCGTCCACGACAACACCGTGCTGTGCGACGACCAGTACAGCTTCGTGGTCCGCGGCCGGCCCGCGACCGGCGCCTGGCTCTTCTCCAACTGCCTGGCGCGCGCGAGCGCCGAAGAGGCGGCGCTGCAACGCTACTACTTCGGCAACTTCTGGGTGGACCGCTCGCCGACCGGCTCGGCGCCCAACCGCTACGGCCGGACGGCCGCGGACTGCGAGACGGTCCGCTGGTGCACGGCGCGGGGCGGCGCCGGTCCGTGGCGCTACCTCGCGGCATCCTCGACCACCCTGTCGACGCTGGCGCTGCACGACTTCGACGGCGACGGCGTGGCCGACGTGTTCCGGCCGAACGGCTCCGCCTGGCAGTGGTCGCGCTCCGGAACGTCGTCGTGGGCGACGCTGCGGGCGGCGACCGACGCCCTCGCCGCGCTCGGCTTCGGCGACTTCGACGGCGACGGGCGCACCGACGTGTTCCGCGCGACCGGGTCCGAGTGGCAGTGGTCGCGCTCGGGCACCGAGCCGTGGGCGCGCCTCAACACGTCGTCCTATGCGCTCGGGCAGCTCCGCTTCGGCGACTTCGACGGCGACGGCCGCACCGACGTCTTCACCGCGACCGGCAGCGAGTGGCGCTGGTCGCGATCCGGGTCGTCGGGCTGGGCGACGCTCCAGGCCTCGACGGCCGCGCTCGCGAGCCTGGCGTTCGGCGACTTCGACGGCGACGGCCGCACCGACGTGTTCCGCGCGACCGGGTCCGAGTGGCAGTGGTCGCGCTCGGGCACCGAGCCGTGGGCGCGCCTCAACACGTCGTCCTACACGCTCGATCGGCTGGCCTTCGCCGACTTCGACGGCGACGGGCGCACCGACATCCTCTCGGCGCAGGGCAACCGCTGGATGGTCTCGTGGTCGGGGAGCGGCGGCTGGCGGCCGATCCGGATCGCGAGCGAGCCCCTGTCGGACCTCGGATTCGCCGATTTCGACGGCGACGGCGCGGACGACGTCTTCCGCACCGGCTGTCTGTGACGCGCCCGCCGGCCGCACCCTCGCGCCCGCCCCGGCGGTTCCGGCGCGGCGCCCCTTGAAGCGCGGGCGCGGCGCGTGTAGTTT
>JAAZOP010000642.1 GCA_012797735.1 Myxococcales bacterium | reverse complement strand
CGGCGGGGCGCCGCGCATGGCGCGCCAGTCGTCGCGGCTTCTCGCCGCGCCGCTGTGGATCGCCGGACTGCGGCTCCTGGCCGCCTTCCGGTCGCTGGCGGACGACACGGCGAGCTGTCCGACCCTCGATGCCTTTGCTCGACCGCCGCT
This sequence comes from Myxococcales bacterium, assembly GCA_012797735.1. Classification (GTDB taxonomy): domain Bacteria; phylum Myxococcota_A; class Polyangia; order DRWM01; family JAAZOP01; genus JAAZOP01. The sequence goes on along the minus strand of JAAZOP010000642.1, from coordinate 7,403 downwards.
GGCGGACGCGCGCATCGACCCGACGACGGGCGGGCCGCTGGCCGTGGCCGCCGGCGCGGAGCCGGGAGCCTACGTCGTCCGGGCGGAGCTTCCGCTGCCGGGACCCGCGGACCCGCGGGCGCCGGTCGACCCGGGCCCCGTGGTGGTCCTGCGGTGTCCTCCCGCGGGCGACGGTTCCCCGACATCGCGGGCAGGCGGGTGAGCGGCGACCCGGACGGCACCGTGGCGGCCGCGGGCGGCAGACCCGGCTACTGCCACTTCTCCCGCCGGACGATCTCGGCCAGGGGCTTGCGCGGCGTCGGCTTCGGCTCCCCGTCGGGGTACCCGACGGGGAGCACCTCGACGAACTTCACGTCCGGGGGCAGGCCGAGGATCCGGCCCACGCGGTCGCAGTCGGTGAGCCCGACGTGGACCGTGCCGAGGCCCAGCGCGTGGGCGGCGAGCGTCAGTTGCGACACGGCGAGGCCCAGGTCGAACAGAAACCAGTCGCCGAGGGACGTGGCGGCGCGGCCCTTGTAGAAACCGGAGACGCCGGTCTGCGCGCAAGCGCAGATCAGCACCGGCGCCTGGGTCAGCGCCTTGCGCGCCGGGTTCCCCTCCGGCGTCGCCTCCGCGATCTGCTGTTTCGTGGCGGCGTCCCGCACGACCACGAAACGCCAGCACTGCGTGTTGGCCCAGGACGGCGCCTGCCGGGCCGCCTCGAGCAGCCGCTCGACGGTCGTTTCCTCCACCGGGCGGTCGGCATACTTGCGCACGCTGCGCCGCCGCTCCATCGCCTCGAACACGTCCATTCCTCACCTCCCTCGCCCGGCCGGTTCGCCGGCCGGTTCGACGCTGGCAGCGGCGGCGATTTGCGCACCGGACGCGGATGCCGTCAAGAGCGCCCGGCGCCACGGCCTCCCGCTCCTCCGGCGAGCGGTGGACAGGTGCCCGCCATGCGCCGGTTTCGTCCCGATCGTGGGTGCCGGCGTGGGAGTGGGCGCCGGGGCCGGCGTGGCGCACCGGCGGAGGCGGTGCTAGGCTGGCGATGCATGGAGCGAGTTCGCCGGCGGATCCGGAGTTCGGGTGTGATCGCGGCGGCGGTGCTGTGGTTCCTCGCGACCGGCCGCTGCCTGCTCTCGCCGCAGCCCGACCCGCCCGGCGGCGACCGCGATGCGCTCGACGCGGCCCACGACGCGCCCGACGGCGCGACGCGGGACGCCGACGCCGCGGACGCCGACGCCGGGTCCGGCGACGTCTCCGGCGAGGCGGAAACGGGGGCCGACGCCGACTGGGACGTCGCCCTCGACGTTCCGGGGGACGTCACGGGTGGCGAGGATGCCGAGCCGCCCGCCGACGTCCCCGCGGACGGGCCGGAGGAGGCGGACGGGGAGGCCGGGCCGCCGCCGGAATGCTGCACGGACCACGACGACGACGACGGCGACGGCCTCGTCGACTGCGAGGACCCCGACTGTCTCGCGGCGCCGGCCTGCGCGGCCTGCCGGCCCGGTCCCGAACTGTGCTGGGACGGTTGCGACAACGACAACGACTGCCGGACCGACGGCGAGGACGACGACTGTTCCTGCGCGTCGGTCGGGCTGTGCAACTGCCCGCCCGCCCTCGCGGAGACGTGCGACGACGCGTGCGACAACGACCGCGACGGGCGGGTCGATTGCGGCGACCCGGATTGCGCCTCGTTCCCGTCCTGCGCGGCCTGCGCCCCGCGGCCGGAGGACGACATCGCGGCGTGCGCCAACGGCATCGACGACGACTGCGACGGCTGGACCGACTGCCAGGATCTCGCCGACTGCCGGATCCTCGGTTGCGACCTGTTCTGGCCCGAGATCTGCGACAACCGCCTCGACGAGGACCTCGACGGCCAGACCGACTGTTCGGACGACGACTGCCGCTGTTCCATCGTCTGCCTGGGCATCGTGGTGGCGCCGGAGGTCTGCGACAACGGCGCGGACGACGACCTGGACGGCCTCACCGACCTCGAGGACCTCGGCGACTGTCCCGCGGCCTGCGAGTGACGGCCGGCGCGGCCGCGGCTTCCGGACGGCGGCGCTAGGCGTCGGAGTCCGCGACCGGCTCCGGCACGCGCAGGAAGCTGAGGGGCACCCGCAGGTGGAGATCGCCCCCCTGCGGCGGCGTCGCGGTGAAATCGAGGGCCTGCAGTTTCCGGCGGATGCACGCGGTCACCCCGGCCTGGTCCAGCGCCGGCGAACGGTCGAGCAGTTCGACCTCGACCGTGCCCTCCTGTCGGACCGTCAGCGCGAAGGTGACCTCGCCCTCGAGCGTCGGGTCGAGCGCGCGGGCGCCGTGGTAGCAGGCCTCGAGCGCCCCCTGCCTGCGTCCGAGGATCGAGCGCAGCGTGCGGTCGGAGATCCGGCCCGCGGGAGGCTCGCGTTCGCGCAGCGCGGGCGTTCGGCCCTTGCGCAGACGGCCCGCGCGGAGATCCGGACGTTCCGGTCGGACCGCGGGAGGTTGCGGGCGATCGCCGACGGCGCCCACCATCGGCTCCGGCGGGTCCGCCCGTCCGGCGAGGTCCGACCGCGGCCCGCTCGAGCGCTCCGTGCCGGCCCAGGCGGTGTCCGCCGCCGGTGCCGCCGGTCCCGGCGCCACCGCCGAGACGGCCGCCGGCAGGCTGCCGTGCACGAGCAGTTGCACCTCCAGGTCCGGCTCCGTCGTGACCGGGCCGAGCAGCGTGGCGCGGGCGGCCCGTGCGGGAGACGACCCCGGCTCCCCTCCCGCGCCCGCCCAGAGGAGCGCCAGGCCGGCCGCCGCGGTTGCGGCGGCGGCCACGTACCGTCGACCGTTTTCGTGCGGTGCGAACATGCCTTCCCCTCCCGCGGCCCCTTCTCCGGAAGCCGTCGCGCGTCTCGGCGCGCCGTCGTTCCTCGTGTGGATCGCGGCGCCGCTGGCTCGGGCCTGGGCCCGGGGGTGGGCGCGCGATCTTCGGTCCCTTCGGTGCCGGAGGCCGGGCGGACGTTCAACGAGAGGTCGAACTACTCGCGGCAGCCGGGCGGGTACTCGTCCCCGTTCTCGGGGGGCCGGGGGCCGGCGGGGTGTCGCCGGCGGGCGCGCGCGGCGAACTCGGGGGCCTCCTTCAGGGCGTGGACGAGGAGGCCGAACGAGCGCCGGAAGACGTCCCGGCCCGAGGTGTGCAGCCGGGCGGACTCGTCGCCCAGGTCCGGGAACCCCCGCTCGTCGGGGCGCACCCGTTCCCAGTTGCGGAACAGCCGTCCCCAGTCGCTGGCCAGCACGGCCTCCATCTGCCGCTCGGCGTGCCGGGGGTACCAGTACGCGTCGTGGTAGGTCACGCTGGCGAGGTAGGACCAGGGGGCGAGGACGGTCTTGAGGGTCCACTCGAGAGGCCGCTTGAGGGGTCCCCAGTAGATGCGGTGTTGCATGCGGGAGGCGAAGGTCATCTTCTGGAACGGTCCGTCGAAGTGCCAGTTCTCGCGGGCGGCGTCCTGGTCGCCGGCGATCTCGATCTGGGAGGGATCGCCGCAGCCGAGGCCCAGTTCGTGGGCGAGGCGGATGAACTTGATCGAGAGCGGGTCGAAGCCCATCAGCTTGGCGGCCACGGCATCGATCGCGACCTGGTCGGCGGAGGCGAGGATCACGTTCTTGACGTGCGGCGTCATGCAGCGCGGCCCCGGGCCGTCGCCGGCGAAAGTGCCGTCCATGACGGCGAAGACGCCGCGGTGGATCTTCCGCTGGATCATCAGCAGGTCGACGAGCGTCTCGTGGATCACGGGGTGGGTCCAGTGTCGTTTCTCGTTGAGCAGGCCGCCGAAGGCGTTCTTCATCGCGCCGGTGGTGGTGGTGAAGATGTGCGTCTTGACCGTCGGCAGGTGGACGATGTTCTCGCCGAGGAACCGGCGGGGGATGTGGAATCCCTTCGGGTACACCTGGTTCAACACGAGAAACCGGTCCGCGAGGTCGCCCACCGCCTCGCGGATGTGGATCCATTCCTCTCCCTCGTACAGGTGGATGTTGCGCAGGCCGTGCGCCTCGATCACGGCCAGGTGCTTGTTCTCGCGTTCGCCGAGGTGCGCGTCGATCACGACGGTGCGGTTGTGGCAACCGTGGATCCTGGCCGGGTCGTAGCCGTCGCGTTTCATCGCGCGGATCACCCCGTCGAGCTGCCAGGGGACGGTGGAGCTGCCGGGGAAGAAGAAGTGCCAGGAGATGTTGATCTTGAGCGCGGTGTCGGCGGAGCGGTCGATCACGTCCTGGTATCCGGCGAGGTTCATCAGGCGGTGGTAGTCCTCGATCACGGTGCGCGGCGAGGTGCGAAGGATGGCGACCTTGCTGTTCATGGCCGGCACTATACGATTCGATGGGACCATCGGCAACGCCGGCCGTGCCTCGTTCGGCCGGGGCGTCGGGGCCAGGGTGAAGAGGAGCCCCTTTACTTTCACCTTCCGGGGGACTAGGCGAATGCAGGTTGGGACGCGAGTATCGCGTTCCTGCCGGAGGAGCAGCGATGACGAGCACCGTCCGAGCACCGACGTCTCATCCGGAACTGCTGCGTTGGATCGAGGAGACGGCCGCGTTGTGCCGGCCGGACCGGATCCACTGGTGCGACGGATCGAAGGCGGAGTATGACCGGTTGTGCGAGGAGAGCGTCCGGCGTGGTTCCTTTGTGCGTCTGGATGCGAAGAAGCGTCCGAACTGTTTCCTGGTCCGGTCGCATCCCAGCGACGTGGCGCGCGTGGAGGACCGGACCTTCATCTGCTCCCGTCGAAGGGAAGACGCCGGGCCGACCAACAACTGGACCGCACCGGACGAGATGAAGCGAACGTTGCGCGGCCATTTCGACGGCTCGATGCGGGGCCGCACGATGTACGTCATCCCCTTCAGCATGGGACCGATCGGCTCGCCGATCGCACAGATCGGGGTGGAGATCACCGATTCGCCGTACGTGGTCGTGAACATGTCGATCATGACGCGCGTGGGCACGGCCGTCCTGGAGGTGCTCGGCCGCGACGGCTTCTTCGTCCCCTGTCTCCACTCCGTGGGCGCACCGCTCGCCCCCGGCCAGGCGGACGTGCCTTGGCCCTGCGACCCCAAGGTCAAGTACATCTGTCATTTCCCGGAGACGCGCGAGATCTGGTCCTACGGGAGCGGCTACGGCGGCAACGCATTGCTCGGGAAAAAGTGCCTCTCGCTGCGCATCGCCTCGGTGATGGCGCGGGACGGCGGGTGGTTCGCCGAGCACATGCTGATCGTGGGCTTGGAGGACCCGCAGGGCCGCAAGACCTACATGGCCGGTGCGTTTCCCAGCGCCTGCGGCAAGACGAATCTGGCGATGATCCGGCCGCCGAAGGGTTTCGAGGGTTGGCGCGCGTACACGGTGGGAGACGACATCGCCTGGATCAAGCCGGCGGCGGACGGGTCGCTCCGTGCGATCAACGCCGAGGCCGGGTTTTTCGGCGTGGCGCCGGGCACGTCCTGGGAGTCCAACCCGACGGCCATGGAGACCCTCCGCGAGAACATCATCTTCACCAACGTCGCGCAGACCGACGACAACGACGTCTGGTGGGAAGGACTCGGGCCGCCGCCAAAGCACGCCCTCGATTGGCAGGGCAAGGACTGGACCCCGGATGCGGGCCGCCCGGCGGCTCATGCCAATTCGCGCTTCACGGCCCCGGCGCGGCAGTGTCCCTCTATCGACCCGTCCTGGGAGGATCCGGCCGGCGTGCCGATCAGCGCCTTCCTCTTCGGCGGTCGCTTGTCCAGGACCTTCCCGCTCGTCTTCGAGGCCTTCGACTGGAAACACGGCGTCTTCCTCGCCGCGACGATGGGCTCGGAGGCAACGGCCGCGGCGTTCAACCAGGCTTCGATCCGGCGCGATCCCTTCGCCATGCTGCCCTTCGCGGGCTACAACATGGCCGACTACTGGAAGCACTGGTTGCAGATGGAGGAACGGGGATACCGCCTGCCGCGCATCTTCCGCGTCAACTGGTTCCGCAAGGACGACGAGGGCAAGTTCCTCTGGCCCGGCTACGGCCAGAACATGCGGGTCTTGCGCTGGATCACCGAGCGCGTGCGAGGGGAGGGAGGTGCGGTTGATAGCCCCTTGGGCCGCGTCCCGCGCCACGAGGACCTGTGTTGGGACGGCCTGGAGTTGACGAAGGAGGCGTACCGGCGGCTGGTCCAGATCCCGCGCGCGGGCGTGCGCGCCGAGGCCGACGCGTTGAAGAGCTTCTTTGCACAGTTCGGCGATCGGCTGCCGGCCGGGATGGAACATCAGCGTGCGGCGCTCGAGGTCCGCGCCGAGACGATGCCCGAGGTTTGGGAACCGGAGTAGGCTGGTTCCGGGGCGGCGGAGACCTCCACCCGCTGGCTCGCGATCTCCGCCGGGCGGTCACGGAGAGGGACATGCATGGATGCCGTCCACGTTCGATGCCGCCCGCGTTCCGCCCGGCCGGCGGCGGCTGGTTCTGGCCGGCCCTGGCGACCGTCGCTCTCGCGGCGCCCCCCGCCGCGGCCCAGGAAGCCGTGACGCTGGACCAGTACCGCCCCGCTCCGCTCGGCGACGACGGTTTCGCGGTGTCCCGGCCGAGCGACCTGGGGCACCTGCGCGGCGGCGTGCGGCTCGACTTCGACTACGCGATGAACCCGCTGGTCTACGAGGAGGACGTCGGCGACGCCTCCACCGAGGTCGGCGCGGTGGTCCGCGACCACCTCGTGCTCCAACTCGCCGGCACGCTCGGGTTGTTCGACCGGCTCGTGCTGTGGATCGGCCTGCCGGTGAACCTGTTCATGACCGGCCACCGGTACGAGGGGTTGCCGGAGCCCGACGGGACGCGCCCAGGCGATCCGTATTTCGGGATGCGCGTGCGGATCTGGGGCGAGCCCGGCGACCTGTTCGGCTTCGGCGTGCAGGCGTCCGTCAGCGCGCCGATCGCCCACGCCGCGGACGACGACATCTGGTTCTCGGGGGAGCAGAACTTCGCCGGCGCCGCGACGCTGCTGGCGGAGCTGCGCTGGCGGTACGTGGTCGTGGCCGCCAACGCCGGCGCGCGGTTCCGCCAGCCGTCGGACGTGACGACGACCGAGGTCGGCCAGGAGTTCGTCTGGGGTCTCGGCTTCACCTTCCCGATCCTCCCCGGCACCCTCGCCGCGTACCTCGAAACGTACGGGGCGACGACGTTCGCGATCTTCGGGGCGCGCGAGGCGACGCCGGTCGAGCTGCTGGCGGGGGTGCGCGTCTGGGAGGGCCACGGCCTGTCGGTCTCGGCCGCCGCCGGGGCCGGCGTGGTGCGCGGCTACGGCGCCCCGGACGTCCGCGGCGTGGTCTCGATGTCCTGGACGCTGCCGGAGGAGGGTGCGGCGCCGGCCGCCGGGGGACCCGCGGTCGCTGCCGGCCCGCGCGGCGGCGGCGTCGCGGGCTCCTGAACGGCGTTCCG